>NZ_JBFOCU010000029.1:0-86363 GCF_040907945.1 Aeromonas sp. s11
TAAATAGCTGTTCCGAATAGTAGATCACCGGAGGAAGGGAACTCAGTCCAGTTTGTGCGATCTGATTAGTCGCTAAACAAAACAAGCCACACCCAAAGGACTGAGTTGATGCCTATCCTACCACCTCTGCCACGACCACAACGGCGCCGCATTCACAAAATCATCCATGCCACCCGTGATAAAGGACATGCTCGTCGCTTGATGGCCATCTTGCTGTTACATGAAGGACGCACGATCACCGATGTTCATCACCTTACCGGCGCTGCGCGCTCGACCATCGGTCGTTGGCTTCGGTGGTATCGAGATGAAGGCATAGATGCGCTAGAAGCCTTACCGGCTGGCCGTGCCCCAGTCTTACCTATCGCCAAGATTGTCACCTTACTGGTGCTGCTCATGCAGTTTTCTCCGCAAGATTTTGGTTATCAGCGCAGCCGTTGGTGTACTGAACTATTGGCTATAAAAATCAATCGGTTAACAGGGCTCAATGTGGCAGCCTCCACGCTCCGCCGATGGTTACCTCGTATGGGCATTGTCTGGCGCAGGCCCGTGCCGACCTTGCGGATAAAAGACCCAGCCTATCAGGAAAAAATGGCGAATATCGACGCCGCGCTGGCCCGCTGTGATGCCGATAATCCGGTGTTTTATGAGGATGAAGTCGATATAGACCTCAATCCCAAATTAGGAGCCGACTGGATGTTCAGAGCGCAGCAAAAGCGGGTTGTCACACCGGGGCAGAATGCCAAGCATTATCTGGCAGGCGTTCTCCACGCAGGCAACGGAAGGGTACTTTACGTCAGCGGGATCAAGAAAAACTCATCGCTGTTTATTGCCATGCTGGAAAAGCTGCGCCACCACTACCGACGAGCCAAAACCATCACGTTGATCCTCGATAACTACATCATTCACAAAAGCAAACAGACCGAGCGATGGTTGAAGAAGAATCCCAAGTTCTGCCTGGTGTTCCAGCCAGTTTACAGCCCTTGGGTTAATCACATAGAACGGCTATGGCACAAGTTACATGAAACCATCACGCGCAATCATCAATGCAGAGGGATGGCAAACCTGCTGGCCCGAGTGAAACACTTCATGGATACCGTGTCTCCTTTCCCGGGGAATGGCTATGGCACAGCGAAGGTGTAGCACTATTGGGATCAGTTATTTAGCATTGTCGCCTCAGTTATTTTTATAGCTTTAATCCAACCTATAATGACATATATTTGGGAGGTAATTTCCTCCACCAGCAATGACTATCTGAACGCACTTGTTGACAAAATGTATAAAAATGCAGCTTTGGGAGAACGTGACTGGGTTGTTGCAACATTTGCCACTGTCGGTGTATACATACCATTTGTGCTTTCTTCATCTAAAAAACTAGCTTATTGGATAAATGAAAAGTCAAACAAAGACAAAACACATAAAATAGAAAATGCAGTCTCTATTACAACACCTTGGATTTGGTGGGGCGCTTTGTTTTTCGGTGTTATTTCTGCCACATTTATTGCCTCTTACATTTACACCGATATGCAATTGAATGCCTCATTTAATCAAAGACTAATGGTTTTATCTCCACATATTACAGAAATAGAACTTAAAAAATATAAAGCAGACTGGGCATCTATGACATCAAAAGCAGACTATCAGATTTTAAATAAGAGACTCCAGACACAAGCGGATAGTTTATCAATTAAGCTACCATTACCGTTGATAAAAGATTAAACTATAAAATAAATAAACTTTCATTGCATAGAAATTTTAGACATGATAAAAGATTTTCTGATTTGGCTATTCGGCCTAAAAATAAACGAGAGAAAAGAGAAGAATGCAATTGAAAAACTTAAAATGAGTATGCGTGCGACAGCAAAATGCCGCTACTTCGCGGCGAGTAGATTGCAAAGGCAAACTCGGTTTTCTTTTTTCACCACAACTATTCTATCTCTAGGTTTAATATTCATACCGTTAATGCAAAATTCAGGAGTAAAGCTTGCTTACAATGCGAACGTACTTGGGATGATGCAGATCTTTTTAGCAGTATCAATCCTCGTTTACTCTGTAGTAATTGCAACTGCTAGATATGATGTCAGAGCAGAAAAGCTAACCGAATGTGGAGATAAACTAAAAGAGTTAATTAGAGCTATTGACCTAGAAATAGACGAAAATAAGACAATCCAAGACTCCAAGTTAAGGATATTTCAAGATAGATATTCTGACATTGCAACAGATACCGAAAATCATATTTCTAGCGATTACAAGTTTGCAATGCTTGAAATGACTCGGGATTACAAAATCACTGGATTGAAACGTTTACAGGTATGGCTTTTCGCCTTACTTCAAACATCAATCCCATTAGCATTACCAGCTGTATTATTATTATTTGAGGTTGCATTTATTACAGATATGGTTGGAGCTACAAGCGTGTTCACCACATACTTGAATGGTGTTGATATAATAAACAAACCGATTCATTAAAATATCCAGCCTCTATTTACGTGCTAAAAACATGCAGAACACCATATATAAAAAAGCCGCCCATTGGGCGGCACTTTTATTAGAGATAACGGGCTAACAGGAATTACCAGCCGGTTACTTCGCGCAGGGCCTTGCCGATATCGGCCAGGGAGCGGACGGTTTTCACGCCAGCATCTTCCAGCGCGGCAAACTTCTCGGCGGCAGTACCCTTGCCACCGGAGATGATGGCGCCAGCGTGGCCCATCCGCTTGCCGGGAGGGGCAGTAACACCCGCGATATAGGAGACCACCGGCTTGGTGACGTGGGCCTTGATATAGGCGGCCGCATCTTCCTCGGCGTTGCCGCCGATCTCGCCGATCATCACGATCGCTTCGGTCTGCGGATCGTTCTGGAACATCTCCAGAATGTCGATAAAGTTGGAGCCCGGGATGGGGTCGCCACCGATACCAACGCAGGTGGACTGGCCAAAGCCCTCGTCAGTGGTCTGCTTGACCGCTTCGTAGGTCAGGGTGCCGGAGCGGGAGACGATACCCACCTTGCCCGGCTTGTGGATGTGGCCCGGCATGATGCCGATCTTGCACTCACCCGGGGTGATCACGCCCGGGCAGTTGGGGCCGATCATCCGCACGCCGGTCTCTTGCAGCTTCACTTTGACATCCAGCATATCCAGCGTCGGGATGCCTTCGGTGATGGTGACAATCAGCTTGATGCCCGCGTCGATCGCTTCCAGGATGGCATCCTTGCAAAACGGCGCCGGCACATAGATGACGGAGGCAGTAGCGCCGGTCGCTTCGACCGCGTCACGTACGGTGTTGAACACCGGCAGGCCCAGATGGGTGGTGCCGCCCTTACCCGGGGAGACGCCGCCCACCAGCTGGGTGCCGTAAGAGAGCGCCTGCTCGGAGTGGAAAGTACCCTGACCGCCGGTAAAGCCCTGGCAGATGACTCGGGTGTCCTTGTTGATCAGTACGCTCATCAGTTGGCCTCCGCTGCTTTGACGACTTGCTGCGCGGCATCGGTCAGACTCTTGGCCGCAATGATGTTGAGGCCGCTCTCGGCCAGCTTGATACCACCCAGCTCGGCGTTGTTGCCTTCCAGACGGACCACGACGGGCACCTTGACCCCCACTTCCTTGACAGCACCGATAATGCCTTCCGCAATCATGTCGCAACGCACGATGCCGCCAAAGATGTTGACCAGCACCGCTTTGACGTTGCTGTCGGAGAGGATGATCTTGAACGCCTCGGTTACGCGCTCCTTGGTGGCGCCGCCGCCGACGTCAAGGAAGTTGGCCGGCTTGCCGCCGTGCAGGTTGACGATGTCCATGGTGCCCATGGCCAGACCCGCGCCGTTGACCATGCAGCCGATGTTGCCATCGAGGGCCACATAGTTGAGCTCCCACTGGGCGGCGTGCGCTTCGCGGGGGTCATCTTGTGACGGGTCGTGCATCTCGCGCAGCTTGGGCTGACGATACAATGCGTTGGCGTCGATGTTGATCTTGCCATCCAGGCAGTGCAGGTTGCCCTGCGCGGTGATCACCAGCGGGTTGATCTCCAGCAGCGCGAAATCGCAATCCAGGAACATCTGGCCCAGACCCATGAAGATCTTGGTGAACTGTTTGATCTGATCGCCGACCAGACCCAGTTTGAAGGCCAATTCGCGGGCCTGATAAGCCTGCGGACCCACCAGCGGATCGATGGCCGCCTTGTGGATCAGATGGGGGGTTTCGTGGGCGATCTTCTCGATATCCACGCCACCTTCGGTCGAGGCCATGAAGACCACGCGGCGAGAGCCACGGTCAACCACGGCGCCCAGGTAGAGCTCTTTGGCGATGTCGGTGCAAGATTCCACCAGGATCTTGGTGACCGGCTGGCCGTTGGCGTCGGTCTGGTAGGTCACCAGATTTTTGCCAAGCCAGTTTTGGGCAAAAGCACGGATCTCATCCTTGCTCTTGGCCACTTTCACGCCGCCCGCTTTACCGCGGCCACCGGCGTGTACCTGGCATTTGACGACCCAGGTATTGCCGCCAATCTTGTCGGCCGCTTCGGCCGCTTCTTGTGGGGTAGCACAGGCATAACCTTCGGAGACCGGCAGGCCATACTCGGCAAACAGCTGTTTTGCCTGATATTCATGCAGATTCATAGATGCTCTATCCGTGTTGTAGGTATTTCCGTCCGGGGCTGGTGTTTCTCAATCCCCTGTGAATGGGGGCCTGGGCGGCCCCTCGTTATCTTTCAATCGCTCGGGTATTACTCAAACGTCCAGCAGCACACTCAGCTCGGGGCGCAAACCCCTTGCCCGGGTGCCACAGGCTTAGACGTCCAGTAACAGACGGGTCGGGTCTTCCAGCAGCTCCTTGACGGAGACCAGGAAGCCTACCGATTCGCGTCCGTCGATGAGACGGTGATCGTAGGAGAGCGCCAGATACATCATCGGCAGGATCTCGACCTTGCCGTCAACGGCCATCGGGCGATCCTGGATCTTGTGCATGCCCAGAATGGCGCTCTGGGGCGGGTTGATGATCGGGGTGGACATCAGGGAGCCGAACACGCCACCGTTGGTGATGGTGAAGTTGCCGCCAGTCAGTTCATCCACGGTCAGCTTGCCGTCACGGCCCTTGCCCGCCAGATCCTTGATGGCCTTCTCGATGTCCGCCAGGCTCATGTTGTCGCAGTCGCGCAGCACCGGCGTCACCAGACCACGGGGGGTAGAGACGGCGATGCTGACGTCGAAGTAGTTGTGGTAAACCACGTCATCACCATCGAGCGCCGCGTTCACTTCCGGATAGCGCTTGAGGGACTCCACCACCGCCTTCACGTAGAAGGACATAAAGCCGAGCTTGATGCCGTGCTTCTTCTCGAAGATCTCGCCGTACTGCTTGCGCAGATCCATGATGGGCTTCATGTTGACCTCGTTGAAGGTGGTCAGCATGGCGGTGGTGTTTTTCGCTTCCAGCAGACGCTCGGCAATGCGCTTGCGCAGACGGGTCATCGGTACCCGCTTGTCGGTGCGGCCACCCAGCGGGGCAACCTTGGCTGCCGGGGCTGCAGTTGCGACCGGTGCGGCTGCCGCAGGCTGGCTCTTGGCCTTGATGAAGGCTTCCACATCATCCTTGGTGATGCGACCACCCTTGCCGGTACCGGTCAGCTTGGTCACATCGATGTCGTGCTCGCCAATCAGGCGGCGCACCGAGGGGCTCAAGCCATCGGCACCATCATCGGCCACCGCTTCAGCGGGTTTCTCTTTGGTCTCTTCACCGGCCACCGGGGCGGCGGTGAGGATGGCAATCAGCTGACGGGACAACACGGTCGCCCCTTCCCCTTGCAGAATATCCCCCAGCACACCGGCTTGCGGTGCCGGCACTTCCAGCACCACCTTGTCGGTCTCGATGTCGACCAGCACTTCGTCACGGGCGACCAGATCGCCCGGTTTTTTGTGCCAGGTGGCGATTGTGGCATCGGCCACTGATTCCGGCAGATCCGGTACCTTGATTTCGATAGTCATCCAATCAGTTCCTTTTTACTTCTATGCCAGAGGCTTTACAGGGTAAGGGCATCTTCCACCAAGGCTTTTTGCTGCTTGGCGTGGACAGACATGTAACCGACGGCCGGTGAGGCTGACGCAGGGCGACCGGCATAACGCAGGGTGGCTCCGGCTGGCAGCACGCCATCGTAGTGGTGACGGGTGCAGTACCAGGCGCCCTGGTTCTGCGGCTCTTCCTGACACCAGACAAAGTCGGTGACGTGGCTGTAATCGGCCAGAATGGCGCGCACTTCCTCTTCCGGAAAGGGGTAGAGCTGCTCAATTCGCACCAGTGCCACATCTTGCTGCTCGGCCTTGCGACGGGCATCGAGCAGGTCGTAGTAGACCTTGCCGGAGCAGAAGACCACCCTCTTGACCGCTTTCGGATCCAGCGCATCGATCTCGCCGATGGCGTTCTGGAAGGTACCTTCCGCCAGCTCTTCAAGCTTGCTCACCGCCAGCGGATGGCGCAGCAGGGATTTGGGCGTCATGACGATGAGCGGACGGCGCATCGGGCGCACAACCTGACGACGCAGCATATGGAACACCTGCGCCGGGGTTGAGGGCACGCACACCTGCATGTTGTGCTGGGCGCACATCTGCAGATAACGCTCCAGACGGGCGGAGGAGTGCTCCGGCCCCTGCCCCTCGTAACCGTGCGGCAGCAACATGGTCAGGCCGCACATCCGGCCCCACTTCTGCTCACCAGAGGAGAGGAACTGATCCACCACTACCTGGGCACAGTTGGCGAAATCGCCGAACTGGGCTTCCCAGATGGTGAGGCCAGCCGGCTCGGCGCTGGCGTAACCATATTCAAAGGCCAGTACCGCGTTCTCGGTCAGCACAGAGTCATATACCTCGAACGGGCCTTGCTCGTCGTGCAGGTTGCACAGCGGAGTGTAGGTGCTGGCATCGGTCTGGCTGTGCAGCACGGCGTGGCGGTGGAAGAAGGTGCCACGGCCGGAATCTTCACCGGTAAAGCGGATGCGGGACCCCTTGTCCACCAGAGTGGCGTAGGCCAGGGTCTCGGCAAAGCCCCAATCCACCAGCTTCTCGCCAGCGGCCATCAGACGGCGGTCTTCATAAATTTTCTCGACCTGACGCTGCAGCACGTGGGTCGCCGGATACTGGCTCACCCGCTCGCCGAGGCTCTTGAGGTGATCCATCGGCACGGCACTCTCATAGGCCATGTTCCAGTCGTGGCCCAGATACGGCGTCCAGTCGACGGAGTGCAGCTCCATCGGCCGCCACTCTTTGCTTACGCGCTCGCCGCGATCCAGCGCTTCGCGATACTCGTTGACCAGTTCGGTCGCCCGCTCCTGAGCGAGGCTCCCCTCGGCCACCAGCTGATCGGCGTAGATCTTGCGCGGTGTCGGGTGCTGTTTGATCTTCTGGTACATCAGCGGCTGGGTAGCGCTCGGCTCGTCCGCTTCGTTGTGACCGTGACGACGGTAGCAGACCAGCTCGATCACCACGTCGCGTTTGAAGGTGTTGCGGTAATCCAGTGCAATCTGGGTCACCAGCACCACGGCTTCCGGATCATCCCCGTTGACGTGCAGCACCGGCGCCTGCACCGCCTTGGCGATGTCGGTGCAATATTCTGTGGAACGCAGGTCACGGATATAGGAGGTGGTGAAACCAACCTGGTTGTTGATGACGATGCGCACCGTCCCGCCGACACCATAGGCGCGGGTCTGGGACATGTTGAAGGTCTCGGCCACCACGCCCTGACCGGCCATGGCCGAGTCACCGTGAATGGTGATGGGCAACACGCTGGAGCCATCCTTGTCACCGCGACGATCCATCCGGGCACGGACCGAGCCGATGACCACAGGGTTGACGATCTCGAGGTGAGAGGGGTTGAACGCCAGCGCAAGGTGGACGTTGCCACCCGGGGTGGCGAAGTCGGAGGAGAAGCCCATATGGTACTTCACATCACCGGTGCCCCAGGATTCGCCATGCTTGCCGGCAAACTCGTCAAACAGATCCTGAGCTCGCTTGCCCAGCACGTTGATCAGCACGTTGAGACGACCGCGGTGGGCCATACCGATAACGGCCTCTTTGCAGCCCTGCTCACCGGCGCGACGGATCAACTCCTTGAGCATGGGGATCATGGCGTCGCCACCTTCCAGGGAAAAGCGCTTGGCTCCCGGGAACTTGGCACCCAGATATTTCTCCAGCCCTTCGGCGGCGGTCAGGCTCTCGAGGAAACGGGTCTTCTCTTCGAGGGTGTAGCTCCCCTTCCCTTCAATGGATTCGAGACGCTGTTGCAGCCAGCGCTTCTCTTCCGTGGAGGTAAGGTGCATGTAGTCGGCGCCTATGCTGCCGCAATAGGTCTTCTTCAGCGAGGCGTAGAGGTCGGAGAGCACCATGGTCTCGCGACCGATGGCGTAGGAGCCCACATTGAAGGTGGCCTCCATATCTGCGCCCTGCAGGTTGTGGAACGCAGGATCCAGTTCGGCAACGGTTTCACGCTGCCACAGGCCCAGCGGGTCCAGATTGGCATTCTGGTGACCACGGAAACGGAAGGCGTTGATCAGCTGCAATACCCGCACCTGCTTGGCATCCACTTGCGGATCGGAGACGGGGGCACTGTAGCGAGAGGGATCCTTGGCCAGACGACGGAAATAATCGCGGACCTGGGAGTGGGGTTGTTCAACCGCATGGCCATTGACCTGGGGCAGCTCGCTAAACAGGCTGCGCCACTCGTCGGACACGGAGTCAGGATTTTCCAGGAAGGATTCGTACAAATCCTCGATATAGCTTGCATTCGCACCAGCCAGGTGAGATGACTCCAACCAGGCCTTCATCACGCCGTTATGCATTTCTATCCCTTGTACTTCTTGTTACTGCTGCGCAGCTTGTAGGGGTCAAATAGCCATCCTGCCACGGGTGGGATGGCTATCCAGAGGTCGGGCCAGCACGTGGCCGGCCCTGATACTAAACAGCCCGATTGAGCAACATCGACTTGATCTGACCAATCGCCTTGGTCGGGTTCAAGCCTTTCGGACAGACGTTCACGCAGTTCATGATGCCATGGCAGCGGAACACGCTGAATGCGTCGTCCAGATTCCCCAGTCGTTCGGTGGTCGCGGTGTCGCGGCTGTCAGCCAGCCAGCGGTAGGCGGCGAGCAGCCCGGCCGGACCGATGAACTTGTCGGGATTCCACCAGAAGGAGGGGCACGAAGTGGAGCAGCAGGCACAGAGAATGCACTCGTACAGGCCGTCAAGCTTGGCGCGCTCTTCGGGGGATTGCAGGTGCTCACGCACCGGCGGCAACTTGTCATCATTGATGAGGAAGGGTTTGACCTTCTCCCACTGGGTGTAGAACTGGGTCATGTCGATCACCAGATCGCGGATCACCGGCAGGCCGGGCAAGGGGCGGATAACGACGTTATTGCCCTTCTTCAGCAGGTCGGAGAGCGGGGTGATACAGGCAAGACCGTTCTTGCCATTCATGTTGAGACCGTCTGATCCACAGACCCCTTCGCGGCAAGAGCGGCGGAAGGCGAGAGTGGGATCCAGCTCTTTCAACTGGATCAGTGCGTCGAGCACCATCATGTCGGAACCTTCAGGAATATCAAGACGATATTCCTTCATATGGGGGACGTTATCAACATCCGGATTGTATCTGTAGACAGAGAATGTGACGTTCATAGGGCTGGCTCCGCAATCAGTAAGTCCGGACCTTGGGCGGGAACGCCTCACGGGTCTTGGGTGACATGTTGACAGCGCGACGGGTCATGGACTCGGTGTCCGGATGATAGAGGCTGTGGCACAGCCAGTTCTCATCGTCGCGATCCGGGAAGTCGAAGCGGCAGTGAGCACCGCGACTCTCGGTACGGAAGTTGGCGGCAACCGCCGTGGCAAACGCCGTCTCCATCAGGTTGTCCAGCTCCAGGCACTCGATGCGCTGGGTGTTGAACTCTTTGGAGGTGTCATCCAGACGGGCTGACTTGAGGCGCTCGCGGATAACCTTGAGCTCGGCCAGCCCCTCTGCCATCGCCGCACCTTCGCGGAATACGGAGAAGTTGTTCTGCATGCAGCGCTGCAGGTCTTTGCGGATCTGCACCGGGTCTTCCCCGTCACGGCAATTTTCCCAGCGGTTGAAGCGTGCCAGTGCGGCATCCAGATCCGACTCGGAAGCATCACGACCGTGCTCCATCTCGCCCAGAGTGTTGACCAGATGCATGCCGGCCGCGCGGCCGAACACCACCAGATCCAGCAGGGAGTTGCCACCCAGACGGTTGGCGCCGTGCACGGAGACGCAGGCAATCTCGCCCACCGCAAACAGACCGACCACCGGCACATCGTTGCCGTTCTTGTCCTGGGTCAGGCACTGGCCATTCACGTTGGTCGGCACGCCACCCATCATGTAGTGGCAGGTCGGGATGATCGGGATCGGCTCTTTGACCGGATCCACGTGGGCGAAGGTGCGAGAGAGCTCGCAGATCCCCGGCAGACGGGATTCCAGCACCTCTTTGCCGAGGTGATCCAGCTTGAGCTTGATGTGCGGGCCCCAGGGACCGTCGCAGCCACGGCCTTCACGGATCTCGATCATGATGGAGCGGGCCACCACGTCACGACCGGCCAAGTCCTTGGCGTTTGGCGCGTAACGCTCCATGAAGCGCTCGCCATCTTTATTGAGCAGATAGCCACCTTCACCACGGCAGCCTTCGGTTACCAGCACCCCAGCCCCGGCGATGCCGGTCGGGTGGAACTGCCACATCTCCATGTCCTGCACGCCGACGCCGGCACGCAGCGCCATGCCGACGCCGTCACCTGTGTTGATGTGGGCGTTGGTGGTGGACTGGTAGATACGACCGGCACCGCCAGTCGCCAGCACGGTGGCCTTGGCCTTGAAGTAGACCACTTCACCGCTCTCCATATCGATGGCGGTACAACCCACCACGTGGCCATCCTGGTTTTTCACCAGATCCAGCGCATACCACTCGGAGAAGACGGTGGTCTTGTTCTTGACGTTCTGCTGATAGAGGGTGTGCAACAGGGCGTGACCGGTACGGTCGGCGGCCGCTGCGGTACGAGCAGCCTGCTCGCCACCGAAATTCTTGGACTGACCACCAAACGGACGCTGGTAGACAGACCCGTTATCGAAACGGGAGAAGGGCAGCCCCATGTTCTCCAGCTCATAGATAGCCTCGGGACCGGTTTTGCACATGTACTCGATGGCTTCCTGATCACCGATGTAATCGGAACCTTTTACCGTGTCATACATATGCCACTGCCAGTTGTCGTCGTGGGCATTGCCCAGCGCAACCGTGATCCCGCCCTGGGCGGAGACAGTGTGAGAACGGGTTGGAAAAACCTTGGACAACAGAGCGCAGCTCTTGCCGGACTGGGCAATCTGCAGCGCGGCGCGCATACCGGCACCACCGGCACCAATCACCACCGCATCAAATTCACGAGTTGGAATAGTCACCTTACACACCCCACAGCACGACGAAACCCGTCATCAGATAGACAAACAGCACCACGACCAGGGCAAATTGCAGCGCCCCGCGCAGCCCTACCGGCTTGATATAGTCAGTCAGCACCTGCCACAGACCAATCCAGGCGTGGATCAGTACGCAGAGCAGGGTCAACAGGGTGAATACCTTGGTGAATGTTTTGGCGAAGAAGCCTGCCCACACCTCGTAGGTGATGTCGTTGAACGCGACAAAGCCCACCAGATAGAGGACATAACAGGTCATGATGAGGGCGGTGGCGCGGATCAGGATGTAATCGTGAACACCGCTGCGCCCGAAGGTTGCAGAATTGGTTACCATACAAGCACTCCCGCCAATACAGCCAGGATCGCGGTGATCACGAAGGCCACGCGGGCGCTCTGATTGCCGGATTCCAGCTCTTCCCAATAGCCCATATCCATGACCAGATGACGCAAGCCGCCCACAATGTGGTATGCCAGCGCAGTCAGGATCCCCCACAGCACGAGTTTGACCAGGAAGTTGTCCATGATGGCAACCACGGTTTCAAACCCTTCGGGAGAGGCGAGTGAAGTACCAAGCATCCACAGCAAGATGCCCAGTGCAACAAAGGTAATGACCCCTGAAACACGGTGCAGGATGGATGCAATGGCAGTGACAGGAAAGCTGATCGTCTGTAGGTCGAGGTTGACCGGTCTCTGTTTGTTTTTCACGCTTGCCCACTCAGCTCCATTGAGCACGTTAGTTATTGTTTTAACTCACACTTGAGGGCACGGAATGGTGATTGTTGGTTTTTTGTTACCAAAACACTCTGAAAAAGCCAAAACGCGAGTTTTCGGTTTCACATCAGGCTTTGCCAAAGCGTTTCAAACACCCGCAGCCATGACCCACGTGGCGCAGTATATCGGCGGCCTTAACCGAAGACAATCAATTAGCTACAAAGAAAACACAAAACCGCAAACTCGATCGCATATTTAATTTAACATTTCATTAATGCCATTAATGGGGTTCCAGCAAAATTGACATTGATAAGGAACTCTGTTTCAAATAAGGCGCTCCAGCCACTTCGGTATGGGTAACAACCTTTGCCAGCGTCATAAAAGTCGTAATAGAGTAGGACTGGAACCAAATTATAAAGAGCAAAGGAGACGTGCTATGGCTGATAAGATAGCCACCCTACACCTGCCCGGAAAAGATCCGGTCGAACTGCCGATCCTCTCCGGCACCATCGGCCCGGATGTCATCGATGTCAGAAAATTGGGATCACAGGGGTATTTCACCTTTGACCCCGGTTTTATGGCCACCGGTTCTTGCAAATCTGCCATTACCTACATTGACGGGGATCAGGGTGTCTTGCTGCACCGTGGTTACCCCATCGCCCAGTTGGCCACCCAGGCCACCTATCTGGAAGTCTGCTATATCCTGCTGTACGGCGAAGCGCCGACCAAGGCCCAATATGCCGAATTCGAACGCCTGGTCACTCGCCACACCATGGTGCACGAGCAGATAGCCTTCTTCTTCCGCGGCTTCCGTCGTGACTCCCACCCCATGGCCATCATGTGCGGTGTGGTCAGCGCCCTCTCCGCCTTCTATCACGATGCCCTCGACATCAACAACGAGCAGCATCGCGAGATCTGTGCCTTCCGTCTGCTCTCCAAGATGCCGACTCTGGCAGCCATGTGTTACAAGTACTCCATCGGCCAGCCGTTCATGCAGCCGCGTAACGCCCTCTCCTATGCCGGTAACTTCCTGCACATGATGTTTGGCGTGCCGACCGAAGAGTACAAGATCAATCCCATCGTTGAACGCGCCATGGATCGTATCTTTACCCTCCATGCGGATCACGAGCAGAACGCCTCCACCTCCACCGTTCGTCTGGCTGGATCCTCCGGTGCCAACCCGTTCGCCTGTATCGCCGCGGGGATCGCCTCCCTGTGGGGACCGGCCCACGGTGGTGCCAACGAAGCCTGCCTGCGCATGCTGGAAGAGATCGGCTCGGTGGATCGCATCCCCGAGTACATCGCCAAGGCCAAGGACAAGAATGATCCGTTCCGTCTGATGGGCTTTGGTCACCGCGTCTACAAGAACCACGACCCTCGTGCCACTGTGATGCGCGAAACCTGCCACGAAGTACTGACCGAGCTGCAGATCAAGGATCCGCTGCTGGACGTAGCCATGGAGCTGGAGCGTATTGCGCTCTCCGACCCCTACTTCGTCGAGAAGAAACTCTACCCGAACGTGGACTTCTACTCCGGCATCATCATGAAGGCGATCGGCATCCCGATGAGCATGTTCACCGTGATCTTCGCCATCTCCCGCACCATCGGCTGGATTGCCCACTGGAACGAGTTCCACTCAGACCCGGACAGCAAGATTGGTCGTCCACGCCAGCTCTACGTGGGCCACCCGCTGCGCGAGTTCACTCCGCTCGAGCAGCGCTAACCACTGCGCTGATATGGTTTGTTACAAAGGCGGTCATTGACCGCCTTTTTGTTTGCCGCTCTAATGCCCCCTTTCGCGTTAAGGAGTCCATTATGAAACCACTGTTTATCAGCGCAGCCTTGCTGCTGACCGCCTGCCAGAGCGCCCCCGCCCCGTCACAGGAAGAGACCCTCTATATCAACAGCCAGTTGGTCGATTGCGTTGGAGTTGGCCCGATGCAGTGCATGCAGGTTCGCAGTGATGAGCAGCAGCCCTGGACGCTGTTCTACCAGAATATCGAAGGTTTCCAGTTCGAGCCGGGCTACCGGTATCAGCTCACAGTCAGCAAAGAGCAGCTCACCGATGTACCGGCCGATGCCCCCTCCGTGCGCTATCAGCTGATCAAGGTGGTGAACAAGGTCGCCAGCAAGTAACAAACACGATCAAAAAAACGGGGGATGGCTGATGCCATCCCCGTTGGTTTATGGGTACTGCGCCTCATCAGGCACGATCAGGTCGGCGCCAACGCCATATGCAGCAGAGGATAGGGCTTGCCCTGACCATCCAGCGGCGAACGACCCGTCACGGTGAATCCCATCTTCAGATAGAAGCCCACCGCCTGTTCGTTCTGCTCGTTGACGTCAACCTGCGTCGCGCCGCCCTGCGTGATGGCATGGGCCACCAGCAAACGCCCCACGCCACTACCGCGCGCCCCGGGAGCCACAAACAGCATCTCCAGCTTGCCCTCTGACTCTCCGCTAAAACCCGTAATCTGCCCCTCTTCTGTGCGGGCACTGTGCAGTGTCACCGCATCGAAGTAGTGCTCCAGAATAAGCGGTTTGAGCGCCAGGATCTCGGCCTCGGGCAGGAAGTGGTGGGTCGCCCGAACAGAGGCCTCCCACAGATCGATCAGGGCCGGATAATCGGCTCGGGATACCGGAACAATCGTCATGAAATAACTCGATATGATAACCAGCGGGAAGAGACACCTTCCCGCTGGCAACGGTGATTAGCGCGCCTGCACCGCCTGCAGCAGCACCGACATATCAGCGCCAAAGTTGCGGCTGCGGATCGCTTCGCGAATATCCGCTTCGCTATAACGGCTGCCCGGATAGACCACCACGCAGGAAGTGTCGCCCGGTTTGAGGAAGTGGGTCTCGCCAAACGGGGTATAGCGAGTGGCACCGATACTGATGAGCGCATGGGGAGGATGTCCCGCCTGCGCCAGCAGTCCCTGAATGTGCTCCGCCGGCCCCTCATCCTGCTGATGATTGAACTTGTCGATAGCCCAGTCGAGCAGCTTGCCATGGAAGTAGCTGTAGTCGATGGCGGCGCTGTCTACCCCGTAAGCGTGCAGCTCGCCATCGCGCTCCAGATAGCAGGCGATACGATAGTCATCGAGCTCGCAACCGGCGGCAAAACCGGAAAGCGGCAGCAGGTTGGCCGCCAACCCCTTGCTCGCTTCGCCCCAGTTCTTCTTCTCGCTGATCTTCTTGGCGTTGGGACGGCGGATGGAACAGTCGTTATAGGCACCAAAGGCGCGGGGATGGATCGCCACCACCTGCTTGCCGGCATACTCCAGCTCGCACCAGAGGGCCACTTCCGGCTCGATCTGCACCTTCTCGTCACCGCTGACCGCCGCTTCCGGCAGGAAGATCGCCTTGTCGCTCAACGGGAATACCCCGAGCTGACCCGGATGGCCCGGCACGAAGAAGGGGAACAGCGCCTTGGGCGCGGTGGTATCGCGCACCACGACCGCTACGAAGTCCGACGCTTCACCCGCCTGCTCCAGATGACCGGCGAAATTGCCCGCGACCCCGAGTCCAATAAACTTGCTCTCTGCTGCTATCTGCATCTTGCTCACCTGCATCTTGCCAACGCAAGGTAGCAGGCTCGTCGCCCACTACCGCTAAAGTGGCAAGATTAAACCACAAGGACCCCGCCTTCGCCCAGTCCGGCCCTGTCGTGGTGTGCGCCAGTCCGCTTTTTTAGGGACGAGAAGGCTGTGGTGAACCAGCCATTGCGCACTCATTCAGCTACGCGGTCACCGCGCTGGAAACAGTGCGTTTCCGGCATCTCCCCTCTTTCTCCTTGGGACTCAACTTCATCTTTGTTAGGCTGCCGGCATGCAAAACAACTGTGCGCTTGAGTGCGCCACTGCTCATCACGGCAACCCCATTGGAGAGAAAACAGATGATCGACAAACTCGCCTGGCTCACCTTTAAAGATCAGCAACTGCTCTGCGCCCGCTCCCACGGCAAGGGCATCTATTACATCCCGGGCGGCAAGCGGGAACCGGGCGAGAGCGACGAGGCGGCGCTGATCCGCGAAATTGAGGAGGAGCTGGCTGTCACCCTGCAACCCGACACCCTGCGCTTTGCCTGCGAATTCAACGCCCAGGCCGATGGCAAACCGGCAGGTGTCGAGGTGAGACTGCGCTGCTACACCGGCGAAGCTAGCGGCACCCCAATCGCCTCGGCCGAAATTGCCGAGCTGCGCTGGCTCGACAGCTCTCACCTCGATGAGCTCTCCCCCGTCTCCCGCCTGCTGTTTACCTGGCTGGTTGAGCAGGAGCTGATCCGCTGACTAGCCGTACTCGCGGCGAGCATAAGTACCTACCGCATATGAACCAACGGTGGCAATCAGCCACATAACAGCGCAACGACAAGGATGTCAGATGGATATTGTGGAAGTTAATAGCGCAGCGACTTACCAAAGCGCGCTCATCGCCCTGCTGCAAGATTGTGTCGATAGCGGCGCCTCGGTCGGTTTTTTACCGCCGCTGACCACGGAGGAATCTACCCGCTACTGGCAAGGAGTTGAAGCTGATCTGGCGGCAGGTCACCGAAAGCTGTGGCTTGCCCTTGAGCAACCACAGATTGTGGGAGCGGTTCAGCTCGCGCTCTGTGGCAAGGCCAACGGTCGCCACCGGGCCGAAGTGGAAAAATTGATGGTACTGCAAACGGCGAGAGGTAAAGGTGTCGGTCGTGCGCTGATGCTAGCAATGGAACAAGGCGCCCATGCCGCGGGCCGTTCGCTGCTGGTGCTGGATACTCGCGCCGGTGATGTGGCCTCCCACCTCTATCGTCAACTCGGCTATCTGGAGGCGGGCCAGATCCCGAGCTTTGCACGCAACGCCGATGGCTCTCTTGCTGCGACCGTCATCTTCTACAAACCGCTCTGACCATCCCCTATCCCTTATCCAAATACAGCAGGGCCGCACCAAGCGGCCCTGCTTGTTGCCAGCGTGACTGTTTGTTGCAGCAATATGGCTTGCGACGGATTGCCATGATACGGTCATTGCGCCTGTATGCCTCAACACCGCCAATTGCTCGCCCCAAAAAACAACCAAACAAACAGAAAGATTAATTAATGATTAAAACGCCCCCCCTTTTCTTCTTCATCTATTGCCTCATCAGGCGTATCGTAAGAGACCCATTTGATAATCAATTTATGTTGTTCACTGCCTTGAGGAATAATGGATGCCCACTTTGCCCCGTACAGTTACCTCCCCCAAAAAGTTCATCATCGGTCAACACCTTCTCCCGCAACTCCATGAGCACGTTAAAGATTTTGGTGACTATGCGTTGCTCATCAGCGATGAGTTCATTCTGGAGCGGGTACGGGAAGAAGCTTTGGCAGGGCTCTTGCAGGCAGGCCTCAGGGGAGTGGTCGACAAGTTTCGCTACGAATGCACCGAACAGGAGATCCACCGCCTGACCCACCTTGCAGAGCAATATGGTGCGAACGTGATTGTCGGGATCGGCGGCGGCAAGACGCTGGATGTCGCCAAGGCCGTGGCCTTCTATCTGCGCCGTCCGGTTGTGCTGTTCCCGACGATTGCCTCCACGGATGCCCCCTGTACGGCGCTGGCGGTGATCTACAACCAGGCGGGTGAATTTGAACGCTATCTGTTCCTGCCGCAAAATCCGGACGTGGTGCTGGCTGACACGGCGATCATTGCCGCCGCCCCTCCCCGCTTCTTTTCCGCAGGCGTTGGTGATGCTCTGGCCACCTATTTCGAGGCGCGCGCCTGCTATCGGGCGGACGGGCTCAATCTGGTCGGCAAGCGCCCTTCACGCACTGGCCTTGGTCTGGCACAGCTCTGTTACGAGCTGCTTGGTGAAAACATCGAGCTGGCCATGGATGCAATACGCCACCATGTCTCGACCCCGGCGCTTGAGCAGGTTATCGAGGCCACCATCTACCTTAGCGGGGTCGGCGCAGAAGCCGGTGGACTGGCCGCCGCTCATGCAATCAACAACGGCATGTCACTGATCGCGGAGCTCCATCGTGCCCAGCATGGCGAGAAGGTGGTCTTCGGCCTGCTGACCCAACTCGTGCTTGAGCGCGCCCCGCAACATGAGCTTGATGAGGTGTTTCGCATCATCGACTGTGCAGGTCTGCCCATGACGCTGCAAGAGCTGGGGCTCACCCACTTTGATGAAAACGAGTGGCGCAAGGTGGCGCAGTTGGCTTGCGATCCTCTCGATACCATGGGCAACATGCCAATGACAGTGAGTGAACAGGATGTCTACGCCGCCATGGTAGCGGCCAATGCCATGGCTGAGCGTTATCGCCTCCGCCATCCCCGCGCCTGATTGCTTGCCGCACTAAACAGGCAAACAGTAAAAAGGCTTGCCCATTGGCAAGCCTTTTTCATTTGCATCCCATCCCTTGTCGGGATAGACGAACGTCCGCGCTGACTCAGGGCAGTTTCACCGCTCGCACCGCAACCTCTGGCAGGGCGAAGGCATCTTGCGCGGCGATCAGCTGCAACTCGTAAGCCTGCTGGCGCCAAGTCTCTTGCAGCACCGCATCCACCGAGGCGTTGGTGCGCTCGAACGCGCTGACCGCATCGTGGCCGGCCAGCAAATTCGCCAGCATCAGGGCGCTGATAAGATCGCCAACCCCCACCGGCTGGCGGGCAAAGTCATAAAGCGGACGGGCAATCAGGTAATCCCCTTGCGGGGTGGCCAGCAGCATCTCGAAGCGGCTGGAGTCCTGCGCCGCACGACCGAGATGCTTGACCAGCACCAGCTTGACGCCGCGAGCCAGCAGCTGATGGGCAGCCGCGCGGGTCTGATCCAGATCAGCCAGATGGGTATCACAGAGGGTCTCCAGCTCCAGCAGGTTGGGGGCCATCATGTCGGCCACCGGCAGCGCCTGCTCGGTCAGGAAACGGGTGACGCCGGGAGCAACGATACACCCCTTCTCCGGGTGCCCCATCACGGGGTCGCAGAAGTAGATGGCATCGGGGTTGGCCGCCTTGACGGCGTTGACCACGGTCAGGATCTCGTCCCCCTGTTCGGCGGAGCCAAGGTAACCGCTCAGCACGGCGTCACACTGGCTCAACACCTCGATATTGCCCAATCCTTTCACCAGCGCACTGATATGACCCGCCGGCATCGCCATTCCCTGCCACCCCTGGGCATATTGGGTGTGGTTGGAAAACTGCACCGTGTTGATGGGCCATACATCCATGCCGAGGCGACGCATGGGGAAGACGGCCGCGCTGTTGCCGGCACAACCAAAGACCACGTGGGACTGAATAGAGAGAACGGATTTCATCGGGAATACCACAGCAAAGGATCAGCAAGGTGGGCAATATATCGGATGAAGATAACGATGCGCCACCTTGGCGCGGGATGAACAGGCAATTTCCTGACTAAAGACAGGTTTTTTACGCCATTTGGCCCACGCCGACAAGGTGAGCGGAGCCATGATGCGCCGCGTCCGTCACATCCCGTTGCGTTCAACAGCATGAGGGGCAAAGTGATAGACCCATCCCTCATCACAAGGCATGTCGCTGGGGGGCTGAATCAGCTCAGGCAACACCGCCACCTTGCCACCAGCGGCATACTGCAGCGCCATCAGGGCGCAGAGCGCCGCATCGTAGCGATCGGTGCCGACCTGCACATCCGCAGGCAGCAGCGCCGCCAGCTCGGGGCGTGCCGAGGATGCCTTGCCGCCCACTTTGGCCAATGCCGGATAGACCTCCAGCACGGCGCGACTGGCCTTCGGGGCAACGGTCGGCACCAGTTGCAGATCCGAGAGCCGCGGCAGCATGGAGAGCGCCAGGGTAGCGTTGTTGCCGAGCCGGTCGAAGGTGGCCGACAGCGGCTTCTTGCCGTACTGCTGATACAACCAGCGCTCGCAGTCGCGATAGGCATAGGGGTTATCTATCTCCCGCTCGGGAGCGGCGCAGCTGTGTGGCTGGCCGTTGAGCAGATCCCTCAAGGCGCGGGGAAAAGCGAGCGGCGCATCGATACCGAGCGCCAGTTGCGGGCAGGCTTCTACCTGCATCAGGGTCAGCTCGTTTTGCAGGGCGGGACGCAGCAGAGCGGCCAGATCCGGCGCCACCCGCGAGCTCAGACGAAACAGCGGCGACACCCCGAGCCAGTGCAGGCGGTTGGAACCGGCCTGCCAGCCCACCACGGCCACCGCCTGGGCACTGCCCTGCCAGCCACGCACATCCCAGCCGATCCCAATTGCACTCATCTGCCCTGCCGTCATCAATTACCTCTGTTCGCCTGTCACAAGTTGCAAGAGACACAGGGTAATCAGCAGAGGCCCTTAACGCAAAGCGAACCGCCCACTCAGAACGATTTCTGGAAGTTCACCAGCGGCAGAATGGGGAACACACCGTTGGCGGCATAGTTGGCCAGCCCGATCTGCAAGCCGTCGAGGTGCTTGGTCGCATTGATAAAGCCAATCTGGAAGGTGGTACGCTCGGCATAGTTGACGAAGCCAACGTTGGCCAGCGCATTGCCCTTGGCGATATTGACCGCCCCCCAGTTAAGCCCCTGCACATTGTTGGTCAGGTTGACCAGCCCCAGATTGACGCCGGTATCCTGCCCTTCGTGCCAGTTGATGGCGTTGATGGCAACTCCGCCAAACTGGTGGCGCACCCTACCGGCACCGAGAAAGATCCCGAGCTGCAGGCCGCTGAACTGATCCACATCGGAGAGGGCGAAGATCGGCAGATCAATACCCTTCACCTGACCGGTCCGACCGTAGAGCAGCGAGGCGCGCGCCCCTTCCACCTGATGGGACGCGGGCAAATTGACCCCGGGCAGCGAGACCTGCACCGGAGTACTGGCCTGCGCGGCACCGCACAGGGTCAGGGCGCTGCATGCCAGCAGCAGGCGGGAGAGTGTCATGGGAAGTTCCTTGGGCCATTGAGAGTGACCCGATCCTAACAGTAAGGGGCTAGTGTGGGCACACCAGCAGGGACGAGGTGCGTCACGATACGTCACGGGTGGCCCTCTCACCTCTCCATCAGGTCTTGCGAAAGCGCCACCTCAAGGACAATCGGCCACTTTTTCGCAGCGAGTGGCCCCTCTTCCTTTCTTTGCCTGAGCGAACTGCCTAAAATAGTCGCCCTGCTGTATCCGGCATTCATCCATCTAGAGGATTTCCCATGGAGACGTTTCTGCTCGAAGGTCACCCCTTCGTTGCCTTGTGTGACCTTATCAAACATCAGGGGTGGGCCGATTGTGGCGGCGCCGCCAAAGCCCTCGTTGCCGAAGGGCTGGTCGAGGTGGACGGTCAGGTTGAGACCCGCAAGCGCTGCAAGATCGTGGCCGAACAGGTGGTCAACTTCAACGGCATGAAGGTCGTGGTGAAAGAGGGCGTCAGCCCGGAGATTGGCTAAACCCGTTTCGGGGAGCCACTCTCCGGCAACCCGCTAGCTGGCCTTGACTGACAGGGTCAACACAAAACGCGCCATCGCCTCATCCCCGTTCAATGACGGGCAGGTGGCCACCACCCGGATGGGGCGATTGATGCGCTGACCGCTTGCCAGCGACTCGTCGATCATGGCGTCAATCTCCTCCCCCGCTGCGCAGTCGAACTGCACATCCCCCTCCGGTCGTTTCAAAAACTCCCCCTGCACATCCTTGAAGGCGAAGTGCACCTTCTTGCGCCGCTGCCGCCCCTTCTCCATCACCAGCAGACCGCCTACCAGATCGGCGCCGGTCGCCAGCGCGCCAAAATACATGCTGCCCAGATGGTTGCGGGTACGCCAGCCAAGGGGAATGCGAATGCGCAGCGCCTTGGCGTTCATCTCTTCGATGATCGGGGCACAAAACCCGATAACGGGAATGTAGCGCCAGGCAAACAGCCGGAGCGCCAGATTGGCTTTGAAGCGTTGCAAATCCATATGCGAACTGATCCGATGAGTTAATGTAAACGACATGTTGCCTGCATCTGCGCCATTCGACAAGCACAGGGTTCACGGTTACGACCTTTTGTCCAACGCAAAAACAGAGGGAACCGCACCGGTTCCCTCTTTGTCGTTCATGTCGCTGTTACAGCAAATGTGCCGCTCAGGCGCGTTTCTCTTCGAGCCAAGCCCCCTGACTCTGCATCTCGAACAGCTGGGCATAGTGACCGCCGAGGGCCATCAACTCACCATGGGTACCCCGCTCATTCACCTGACCGCGGGAGAGCAGCAGGATCTCGTCCGCATCGACGATGGTCGAGAGGCGGTGGGCGATGGCGATGGTGGTGCGGCCACGACGGGCGGCAGAGATCGCCTGCGACAGCGCCAACTCGGTCTGGGAGTCCACGCTGGCCGTCGCTTCATCCAGAATGAGGATACGCGGATCTCCCACCAGTGCACGGGCAAAGGAGAGCAGTTGCCGCTGACCGGCGGAGAGGTTCTTGCCACCCTCCTCCATCAGGGTGTTGATCCCCTGTGGCAAGCTGCGCACAAACTCGGCCAGCTGCACCTCGCTCAGCGCCTGCCAGAGCCGCGCGTCATCTATGCCGGCGCGGCCGAGACGCAGGTTCTCCGCCAGGGTGCCGACGAAGATAAAAGGATCCTGCTGCACCAGCCCGATGCTGCGGCGCACCGCCGCCAGCGACAGGGTATCCAGTGCGTGCTCATCGAAGCGGATCTGCCCCTGATCCAGCGGATAGAAGCCCATCAGCAAGCTGATGATGGTGGACTTGCCGCTGCCGGTATGGCCCACCAGCGCCAGCATCTGGCCCGGTTTTGCGGAAAAACTGACCTCCCGCAGCACCTGTTGCTCACCATCGTAGGAGAAGCTCACCCGCTCGAAACTGACCCGTCCTTCCAGCGGGCGCAGCTCGCCCTCGGTGCTCTCGCGGGTTTCATCGAGCAGGGCAAAGACCCGCTCCCCCGCCACCATCGCCTGCTGCAGCTGGTTGAGCTGGTTGGTCATCTCGATGAGCGGCTCGATCATCCGCCCCAGATAGCTGATAAAGGCGTAGAGCACCCCCACCTGAATGGCACCGGCGTGGCTCACCCCCTCATGGGCGAACAGCGCCAACAGACCGATCAGCACCATCATGTAGAAGAGATCAATGAGCGGGCGCAGCAAAATGCCGTTGATCTTGAGGCTCTTGATCCGTGCCGACCAGTGCTGCTGGTTCACCTCGGCAAAGGCCTTGGCGAAATGGCGCTCCTGCACCATCGCCTGAATAACCGGCATCCCCTGCAGCGACTCGTTGAGGCGGCTGTTGATGTCGGAGAGCAGGCTGCGAGTCGCTCGCACCACCGGCACACTCAGTTTCTGGTAGAGCCACATCACCCCGCCCACGGCGGGCAGCAACAGGGAGCAGACCAGCATCAGCCGCAGATCCAGCAGCGCCATGGAGATGAGGATGCCGCACAACAGCACCACCTTTTGCACCAGCAAGCCAATCACCTGCACATAGAGGTTCATGATCGCCTCGGTGTCGTTGGTGATGCGGGAAATCAGCGAGCCGGAGCGATGCTTGTCAAAGTAGCGGGCCGGCAAACGGATGGCGGTAGCAAATACCTGCTCGCGCAAAGTTTGCACCACCGCCTGAGCAATGCGATTGAAGCGCAGGGATTGCAAATAGAAGCCCGCCGCCGACAGCACCTGCAAACCCAGATAGCCCGCTGCAATCAGGGCTATGGTGGGCAGCACGATATTGCGAGGCGCCAGATAGTCATCGATAAAAAGCTTGATCAGCAGCGGTCCGGCCACTTCGGCGCCGGTGGCAAGCAGCAAACAGATCCCCGCCTGAATAAGCCAGCGAGGATACTGGGCGCAGTAGGCGAGCAGTCGTTTAATGGTCGGATTCACAGGCTCTCCTCCACCGCTTCTTCGAGACGCTGGTAACGCACCATATCTGCATACCAGCCATTGTGCGCCATCAGGGCACCGTGATGACCCCGCTCGCTAACGGTCCCCTGCTCCAGCACCAGGATCTCGTCGGCCTGCTCCACCGCCGTCATGCGATGGCTGACCAGGATCAGGGTGCGACGATGGGCTTTGAGGGCATGCAGAATTTGCTGCTCAGTGTGGGCATCCACCGCCGAGAGCGCATCATCGAGCACCAGAATGGGCGCATCCAGCAGCAGGGCGCGGGCAATGGCCAGCCGCTGTTTCTGACCGCCGGAGAGGGTCACCCCTTTCTCCCCCACCTCGGTCTCATAGCCCTTGGGGAAACGCACAATATCATCGTGGACACAGGCAATGCGCGCCACCCGTTCGACCTCCTCGCGGCTCGCATCGGGTTTGCCGAGGGCAATATTGGCGGCGATAGTGGTGGAAAACAGGAATGGCTCCTGCGGCACATAGGCAAACTGGCTGCGCAGTGTGGCGAGCGGCAACTGGTCAATCGGTACGCCCCCCATGGCTATCGAACCGTGAGTCGGATTGGCAAGGCGCATCAACAGCTTGAGCAGGGAGCTCTTGCCTGCCCCGGTGCGCCCCACCACCCCAAGCATCCCCCCTTGCTTGAGGGTAACGTCGATATCCGCAAGCAGGGTGCGCTGCTCAAGTTGATAGCTCACCCCTGTGATCTGCAAAGGAAAGGCAGAGGTAAACGCAGCAGGCTGGGCGGGCTCTTCGATATCGCTACGCTCCCCCAGCAGGCTTTCGATACGGGAGTAGGCGGCGCTGCCCCGCTCGATGATGTTGAACAGCCAGGCGATGGCAAACATCGGCCAGATCAGCTGGCCAAGGTACATGGTGAAGCTGGTGAGCTCACCCAGGGTCAACTCATCGCGCAGCACCAGCACACTGCCCCCCGCCACCGCGAGGAAGTAGGAGCAACCGATACAGAGATAGATGACCGGATCGAATTTGGCATCGATGCGGGCCACAGCCATATTGCGCTCCCCCGCCTGTTTGGTCAGCTCGGCAAAGCCTTCATCTTCCAGCGATTCAACCGCATAGGATTTCAACACCCGCACGCCGGAAAGGGCCTCCTGGGTCTTGTTGTTGAGCCTGGAGAAGGCCCCTTGCGCCGCCTTGAACTGGGTATAGATCTGGGTGCCGAAGCGGTTCATGAAATAGGCCATCACCGGCAGCGGCAGCAAGGAGACCAGCGTCAACTGCCAGGAGTACTGGCTGCACATGATGGAGAGCACCAATACCCCGACCATGATGGAGTCCACCAGAGTCAGCACCCCTTCGCCAGCGGTCATCTCCACAGCCTGAATGTCATTGGTGGCATGGGCCATCAAATCGCCAGTACGGTGGCGCTGATAAAAATCGGGGCTCATCCGGGTGAAATGGCTGAAAAGGCGATTGCGCAACACATAGGCCAGACGGTAAGAGGCACCAAACAGCATCACCCGCCAGACGTAGCGCAGCAGATAAATCAGCACACCCAGACCAAACAGCCCCGCCAGATAGCGCATCAGGGTACCATTGTCGAGACCACCCCTGGTGATGCCATCCACCACCCAGCCCACCACTTTGGGCGGAATAACGGTCAACAGGGCCACCATCAGCAGCAGGGAGATGGCGGCCAGATAACGGGGCCACTGCTCCTTGAAAAACCAGCTCAATCGTAGAAATACGCTCACACCACCAACCTTTAGCGCTCTCTGCCCGTGACCGCTCCAAGGAGCGGCCATCAGAGAAGCCACGCAGAAATAGAAGAATGAAAACAATCGCCTCCGGCTGGAGGCGATTCGAACGAAAGCTCATCATATCCCGAACCGGGATGGTTGAGAATAATTACTATTTAATTCACTGTGACATGCGATCATCCCCTGATGAATAGGGATTATACGAATTTTCATGCTGCTCACCGGTCAACAGGAAGTGTGACACCTCTTCCCGGGTCTGGCTAAAGACCTGTTGCAACTGCTCCAGATCCGTCTCGCTCAGCACTTCGTTTTGTCGCAGGCGCCACTCCAGCTCGCCAGCCACCAATTGCAGACGGGACGCCGAGATATTGGCAGACACCCCTTTGAGGGTGTGCAGCAGCTTGCTGGCCACCTCGGGCTGCTGACGGCGCAGGGCGGAGCGGATCTCCCACAGATCGTCCTTGTGCTCCGACATGAACAGCTTGAACAGGATCTGCAACGCCTCCTTGTCCTGCTCCAGCCGCTTGAGTGCATCCTGCAGATCGAGGATCCCGATCATATCCGGCGGTTTCACCTCCATGATCCCCGCCTGCTCCACCCCTTGCGGCTTTACCCACTGCAGCAGGTTGTTGTAGAGATCCAGCTTGCTCACCGGCTTGGTGACATAGCCATTCATCCCCACCCCCAGGCAACGCTCCTTGTCACCGGGCATGGCACTGGCGGTGAGGGCAATGATGGGCACATCGTGTTTGTCGACCATCTTGCGGATCTGGCGGGTGGCATCGAGTCCGTCCAGCACCGGCATCTGCAAATCCATCAGGATCACGTCAAAAGGCTGCTCGGCGACCCGCTCCACCGCCTCCCGACCATTGCTGACCACACACACCACCGCATCGACGCGCCGCAGATACTCAATGATGAGCTGCTGATTGACCCGGTTGTCTTCCGCCAACAGCACTCGGGTACCCTGCAACAGGGATTTGAAGTGTTGCTGATCCCCCTGTGCCTCGGCCTTGCGCAGGTTGAGCTCGTAGGAGCTGCCGTTGAGCAGCTCGTCCACCTTGGCCAGCAGGGCATTTTCGGTCATCGGTTTGGGCAGAAAATGGGTCAGCCCCATGCTATCCATCCGGGCGTGTAGCCCCTCTCTGGCCCAGGCACTGATCATCAGGATGGGGATCCGCCGCCACTGGCTGTGCTGATACATCTCCAGCGCCAGATCGAGCCCATCCTCCTGACCCATGCGCCAGTCGAGGATCGCCAACCGCAGATTCGGTCCCTCTTCACGGAGCAGCTGACGGGCGCGGGAAAGGGAGTTAACCGGCAGCACTCGCACTCCCGCGCGAGTCAGAATGTCCCGGGCCAGATCCAGCACCAGTTCGTTGTCATCCATCACCATCACCAGCGGCTGGTTCTCGAAGAAGACTTTCCGTCCAGCCACGCCGTAGACCGCCTGCGCCATCGGGATATCGAACTTGAACAGAGAGCCGACGCCAGGCTTGCTCTCTACGGTGATCCGCCCCCCCATCAGCTCCACCAGCCGCTGGGAGATATTGAGCCCGAGCCCCGAGCCGCCATATTTGCGGGTATTGCCCGCCTCCAGCTGGGTAAACGCCTGAAACAGTTGGGTCTGCTTCTCTTCGGCAATGCCGATGCCGGTATCGCGCACACTGAAGCGGATCCGCATTGGGTGAGGATTGGCCAGCTCGATGCAGACTTCGACTTCACCGCGTTCGGTAAACTTGATGGCGTTGTTCACCAGATTGACCAGCACTTGTCCCAATCGCAAGGGATCCCCACGCAAGAAGACCGGCACCTCCGGTGACTTGCGAATAACCACTTCCACGTGTTTGCGCTCCGCCAGATCGGCAAACATGCCCGCCAGCGAATCGAGCTGCTCACTGAGATCGAAGTCGATCTCCTCCAACGTCAGCTTGCCGGACTCCACCTTGGTCAAATCAAGGATGTCGTTGATCAGCAGCAGCAGGGTATCGGATGAGGATTTGATCTTGCCCAGATAGTCCCGCTGTTGTTGATCCAATTCGGTCTGCAGTGCCAGCGAGCTAAAACCTATGATGGCATTCATGGGGGTGCGGATCTCGTGGCTCATGTTGGCCAGAAAATCGCTTTTGGCCTGGGCCAGCAAGCCGGTCTGGCGCGACAACTCGCTCAGCTTCTGATTGCGGCGCCACAGGGTGAAGGCCACCAGCGCAAAGCAGATCAAAGCCCCGCACAGCACCATCAGATAGAAGCGGTTCATCAAAGAGGAGGCGCGCTCCAGCTTGTCGAGTTTCCAGCGCACCAGACTCTCGATCACATGCATGTCGATGAGCTGGTAACGCAAGGTGTGATAGGCAATCACCTGCTGGCTCATCTCCTTGCTCAGGCGGATCAGGGTAGCGATCTCCGGCAAGTTGCCATAACGGGATTGCAACTGCTGTTGCAGCTGGTCCAGCGTAGTCTGTTCACGTTTGTCCCAACTGCGCTGCAGATAGTTGCTCAGTTGCGCCAGCTCCTCCAGGTCGCGATGAAGCGCACTGTCTGACGGGCTTATCCCCCGCACCTTTTTAATCTGGGCCTGCAGGGGCGCATTGAGGTACTCGATAGCCATCTCAATGGCATGAAGCCTGGCCAGCGCCATCAGATAGGTGTCCATGTCCTCAAGCAGTGCCTGGGAGAGATCGTCTTGCACCAGCTCGGGATCGCTTCTGACTTCCCGTACAAAACCGTCAAGGGTGATGGATAACTGGTTCAGGCGCTGCTGGACATTGCTGTCATTGGCCTGCTCCCGCCCAAGCAGATAGAGGGTATCGGCGTTAATCCGGTTCAGCACCACCTCGGCCGCTTCGTTCAGGTTGTGGGCCTGCTGTTGCTGACGGAGCGACTGCCAGCAGTAGCCCGAAAAGGCAAGCAGCAGGGCAACAATCAGCCCTGGCACAGCACGGTTTTTCCGTGATCCTTTATTCATCCCGTCTCGACTCTCATCTGGTGGTCGCTGAATTATCCGGTCAGGCAATGAACCCTGGGGGAATTATCCACTCCCGCTGGGCACTGTGTTACCGTTATTGCTCTGATATTTCGCTATTGTTTCGCGATTGCTTCATTCTGGCTTCTCATCATATCCCCGGCCAGAGCTGATTTAGAAGGAACCAATTATGTCATTTATCACTACTTATTGTAGCCACTGCTTTACCAGGAACCGCCTGCCCGTTACCCATATCGATACATCTGCCAAATGCGGGCGCTGCAAAGCCCTCCTGTTCAGCCAGACCCCTTGCCTCGGGAATGCGGATAACTTCGATACCCTGATCAACTCAGATATCCCGGTCGTGGTCGATTTCTGGGCCAGCTGGTGCGGCCCCTGCCAGCAGTTTGCTCCGGTATTTCATGAGGTTGCCCATGAACTCGAACCACGGATGCGCTTTGTCAAAGTCGATACCGAGCAGCAGAGCACCATTGCCGCCCGTTACGCCATTCGCAGCATCCCCACCCTGATGGTCTTCAAACAGGGCAAACTGGTGAACCAGATAAATGGCTCCTTGCCCAAGAACATGTTCAAGCAGTGGCTGGAACAGTTCATGGATGTTTGATTTATATTTCGCACATGTTTTATTTATGTGTTCATTTCCTCATTTTTATCAATGAGTATGTGAGTAGAGGCTGATTTTCAACATGTGAGTCTGTTTCAAACAAGTGAATGGATGTAATCTCGGCAACACAAAAACAACCATAAATTAACCGAGAGAACATTATGCACACATCAGCTGTACCCTCTGCTCCATCTCGCTGGCTGGACATCAAATCAGGGATCGTCATCCTGGATGTCTTGCTACTTTGTGCCATGCTCGCCTGGCTCCCGTTTGACCCCATGGTCAACAAGGGGCTGGGCATTCTGGTCTTTATTGCCATCCTCTGGCTGACCGAAGCGCTGCACGTCACCATCACCGCGCTGCTGGTACCCCTGCTGGCTACCGTGCTCGGGGTGTTTGACATGAGCAAATCCCTCACCGATTTTGCCAACCCGATCCTGTTCCTCTTTTTTGGCGGTTTCGCCCTCGCGGCAGCCCTCTCAAAACAGGGACTGGATACCCTGATGGCAGGCAAGGTGATGCACCTGGCCAATGGTCATCTGGGTTGGGGCGTCATCCTGCTCTTTACCATCACAGCCGCCATGTCGATGTGGATCAGCAACACCGCTACCACCGCCATGATGCTGCCACTGGCGATCGGTATGCTGGCACGCCTCGATAGCAAAAAAGAGCGCGCCACCTTCGTCTTCGTATTGCTGGGGATCGCCTACAGCGCCAGTATCGGTGGCATCGGCACCCTAGTGGGTAGCCCACCCAACGCCATCGCAGCCGCCCAGATGGGGATTGGCTTCACTGACTGGATGAAATTCGGTGTTCCAGTAGTGCTGATCCTGATGCCCTGCGGCATTGCCCTGCTCTATCTGGTAACCCGCCCGCGTCTCAGCCACCGCGTCGAGATCCAGGATGTCACCATCAACTGGACACGCGAGCGTAAAGTGACGCTGGCAATCTTCCTGACCACCGTTGTGCTCTGGATCGGCTCACAACCCATCTCCAACGCCTTTGGCGGTATTCCGCAACTCGACACCCTGATTGCCATGGGCGCCATCGTAGCCATCGTGGTCAGCCGTGTCGCCAGCTGGGATGACGTCAACCAGAACACCGACTGGGGCGTGCTGATGCTGTTTGGCGGCGGTCTGACCCTGAGCGCCATTCTCAAGGCCACTGGTACCAGCGCCTTCCTGGCCAGCCATCTGTCGGCCGTGCTCTCCAACGCCAACATTTTTGTCGTGTTGCTTATGCTGGCCGCCTTCGTGGTGTTCCTGACCGAGCTGGTCTCCAACACCGCCACCGCCGCACTGTTGGTTCCCCTGTTTGCCGGTGTCGCCGAGGCACTGGGTGTATCACCTGTGGTGATGTCTGTGTTAATCGCTATCGGTGCCTCCTGTGCCTTTATGCTGCCAGTCGCCACGCCGCCCAATGCCATCGTCTTTGCCAGTGGCCACATCCGCCAGAGGGAGATGATGAAAGCCGGTATGGCTCTGAACGTGGTCTTTACCGTGTTGCTCGCCCTGCTGGCCTACTTCGTTGGCGATATCCTCTGATCCACCTCCCCCCCAATAAACAAAAACCCCCGCATTGCGGGGGTTTTCTCATTTATGAATCCGATTAGCCGATGTTGCAGGCCTTCAGATCCCAGATCCGATCCACATAGTCCTGAATAGAGCGGTCGGAGTTGAACTTGCCCATGGTGGCCGAGTTGATGATGGCCTTCTTCGCCCACAGTGCCGGATCCCGATACCAGGTATCGATCAGCTTGTGTGCATCCGAGTAGGACTGGAAGTCCGCCAGGGTCAGGTAAGGGTCTCCCCCTTCCAGCAAGGAGCGCTTGATGGAAGCCAGCTCACCCGGACGACCAGGCGTAAAGTAGTCGGTATCAAACCAGTCCAGCACGGCTTTGAGCTCGGAGTTGGCATAGTAGAAGTCGTACGGGTTGTAACCACGCGCCTTCAGCGACTTCACTTCGTCCACGTTCAGACCGAAGATGGCACAGTTTTCGGCACCCGCCTCTTCAGCGATCTCGATGTTGGCCCCATCCAGCGTCCCGATGGTGATTGCACCGTTGAGTGCCATCTTCATGTTGCCGGTACCGGATGCTTCATAACCTGCAGTGGAGATCTGCTCGGAGACATCTGCTGCCGGGATCAGCTTCTCGGCCAGACTCACGCGATAGTTCGGCATGAACACCACTTTCAGCTTGCCCTGGATACGAGCATCGTTATTGACCCGATCCGCCAGCTTGTTGATGGCATAGATGATGTCTTTGGCCAGCTTGTAACCGGGCGCCGCTTTGGAGCCGAAGATAAACACGCGCGGATGCATGTCATAGTCCGGGTTGGCCAGCAGACGACGATAGAGTGCCATGATGTGAATGAGGTTCAGTTGCTGGCGCTTGTACTCATGCAGACGCTTGATCTGAACGTCAAAGATCGCCTCGGCACTGACATCGATACCGGTTTCGTCTTTGATGACCCTGACCAGCTTCTCTTTGTTGTGACGCTTGATGGTCATGAACTGCTGCTGGAACGCCTTGTCGTCGGCAAACTTCACCACGCCACGCAGTTTGTCCAGTTGCAGCGGCCACTCCTTGCCCACTACTTCGTTGTAGAGGCCAGCCAGTTCCGGGTTGCACGCCAGCAGCCAGCGACGCGGGGTCACCCCGTTGGTCACGTTGCACATTTTTTCCGGCCACAGCTCGGCATACTCGGGGAAGAGATCTTCCTTCACCAGCTTGGAGTGGATCTCGGCCACACCGTTCACTTTGGACGAACCAATCACGCACAGGTTGCCCATGCGAACCTTGCGCACATCTCCCTCTTCGATGATGGAGAGCTTGGCTTTGATAGCATCGTTGCCCGGCCACTTGGGCTCCACCAACTCGTTCAGGAAGCGGGCGTTGATCTCGTAAATCACCTCCAGATGGCGAGGCAGTACTTTCTCGAACAGGCTGACCGACCACTTCTCCAGCGCTTCCGGCAGCAGAGTGTGGTTGGTATAAGAGAAGACCTGATAGCAGATAGCCCAAGCGGCATCCCAGTTCAGATCTTCCTCGTCAACCAGCACCCGCATCAGTTCCGGGATGGCGACAGTCGGGTGAGTATCGTTAAGCTGAATGGCAATTTGCGCGGCAAAGTTGCTGAAGTCACTGCCATGGACCCGCTTGTAGCGGCGCATGATGTCCTTGATGGAGCAAGCACAGAAGAAGTACTGCTGGATCAGACGCAGCTCTTTACCTGCATCGGTCTCATCGTTCGGATACAGCACCTTGGAGATGGTCTCGGCCTGGGCTTTCTCAGCCTGAGAGTCGATGTAACCACCGGCGTTGAACACGTCCCAGTCGAAAAACTCGGAGGCGCGGGATTCCCACAAACGCAGGATGTTGACGGTGTGACCGCCAAAACCGACCACCGGAATATCCCAAGGCACCCCTTTAATCTTGCGACCGGCGTGCCATACCTTCTTCAGGCCACCATTGTCACCAAACACGGTCTCGACGTAGCCATAGAGCGGCACTTCTTGCACCGACTCGGGGCGGCAGATCTCCCAGGGGTTGCCATATTCACGCCAGGAGTCCGGACGCTCGATCTGGCGGCCATCCTGGATTTCCTGACGGAACAGGCCGTGTTCGTAGTGGATACCGTAACCAACCGCCGGATAGTTCAGAGTGGCCAGCGAGTCGATAAAGCAGGCAGCCAGACGACCCAGGCCGCCGTTGCCAAGTGCCATGTCCGGCTCTTGTTCGCACAGGTCGGTCAGTTCCAGACCGAGTTCGCCCAGCGCCTCTTCGCAAGTCTTGTAGAGGGAGAGGTTGTGCAGGTTGTTGGAAGTCAATCGTCCCATCAGGAATTCAGCAGAGAGATAGTGAATCGCACGAGTATCTTTCTTGAAATGAGTCTGCTGAGTGCGGGTCAGGCGCTCGTACACCTGTTCATTGACAGCCGCAGCAGTGGCTTTCCACCACGCTTCGGGAGAGGCTTTCTGTTCGCTTGTTCCCAAGGTAGAACGCAGGTGACGCACGATACTCGCCTTGAGCTGATCTTTATCCAGTTGGAGATCCTGGTCTGTCTTCTTCTTGGTAGCCATAAACCATATTCCTTCGTTACAAATAAAATTGTTATCCCGCTTGCGGGACCGGCGCTGTTGTTATCTCAAAATATGTACCGGCGTGAGAATACTAACTAAAGCGGCAGAATTAAAAGTTAACGCAAGTCACACTTTAACCGATAAAAACAGCCTGAAAAGCTTGAAAACCCTTTCCTTTAATTGATCGCATCAAAACAAACATTCCCTTTATTATCATAAGCTTAATGAAACAATAAAAATATTCTGGCATGAATAGGTTTTCAGAGATTGCCAAGCCTTGAAAATCCCTGAAAATAGGCAGCAAGACGGCACATTGAAACCGGTTTCAATGTGCCTGAAAAATTACCGTATAAATATGAAGCAATCATTGCACCCTTAAAGATGTGCCTTGAACTGATTACTCAATGGATCGTAATGGTACCCAATCTGATCCAGACGTCCTGCCAACTGCTCTTCACTCATATCGTAATAGGCCAGCAACTCCTCCAACCCGTCACACTCAAGCCTTAGCTTCTCATTGATGATGCCCAGCAAGATGTTGGCATCAAGACGTTGCAAGGTACTGATATCCATGGCGGCACCTCCTGTAAATGACCTGTATAACCATGGGCGGTTACGCAAGGTTTGTCCATAGTACGAAAAACGCCCAGCAAGTTTTATATTAAATAACGTTTAAAAACATAACGTTACTAACGACACATGCCAACACCATCACATTTTTCAGCAAAAACATCTTGTCACTGCCACAGGATAGAACTACTGTATGCACATACAGCTTGGATATTCATACAGGAACCCCATATATGAACCAGCCCCTGCACTCACTGCCCTTTGCGATGAATCGTGTCATGAGCAAGCCCTGGCCAACCAGAACCGCCTGCAAAGCGGAGTTGGCTCATTATGGTGTGACTATCCAGTCTGATGATCAGTTTCTGAGCGAGCTGACAAAGCTTGGGGAGGCTCATACCGGCTGGATCTTGTTGATCGCCCCGCCGGGACGCCCCACAGTCAGCCGTCTGGAAGAGCGAGGTATCGATCCCAAGAGAGTGCTGGTGGTACATAGCCCCAAAATCAAGAACTGGCAGCAAACCCTGGAGCGCAGTCTGGGCAATGGTCACTGCGCCGCCGTATTTACCTGGCTACCCGAGCAGATAGAGCTGGATCACGTCAAGCTGCAGCGACTGGGACAGCAATCTGGCGTACTCACCCGCTTCTTTGGCGCGAAACGGACTAACCTCGGCACACCTCTGCTGGCCTATGCAGAGCAAGATATCTATCTCAATCATTAAGACAAAAAACGCACGCCTACGCAGGCTCTCCCGCGGGTCGCAGTGACAGAAGGGCGCAAACAATATGTGACCAGCGGCTTTATTTGAAAGACAAGCTTGCAACAGCCTGACGGTAGGCATCGGAGATCATTTGACCCTGCTTGCTGCAAGCAGACAAACATCAAAAGATGTAACGGATAAAGAAGCAGAAAATAAAACCTGAACTGGACAATCATGCAGCCCAAGTATTCAAACCTGCGGGACTTCCTGCCCACCAGCGAACCCGTTTGAGCAATATGATGAGGCTGAAAGTCATTGCATTCATTTGAGCTGGTCACGACAATTTGCCCACCGGAGTGACCCTCTCCTTGAAATACCGGGTAACAAGGGGTATAACCACGCGTTTTATCAGGTGTAATAAGTGAGCGGTATGATGCAAGCCCCCTTTTGGCAGACCAAGAGTCTGCAGCAGATGACTGAATCCGAATGGGAATCCCTCTGCGATGGTTGCGGAAAATGCTGCCTCAACAAGCTGATCGATGAAGATACCGACGAACTGGTTTTCACCAATGTCGCCTGCAATTTGCTTAACACCAAGACCTGTCAGTGCTCTGATTACGCCAATCGTTTCAAAAAAGAGCCTGACTGTCTGCAGATCACCCATGACAAGATCGCCGAATATGACTGGCTCCCCTCAACCTGCGCCTATCGTCTGCTGGCTGAGGGTGACGTTCTGCCAGAGTGGCATCCTCTGCTGACCGGCAGTCGCTCCGCGATGCATCAGGCAGGTCAATCCGTCCGTGGCAAGGTCATTCACGAGGATCAGGCGGGTGAATGGATCGATCACATCATCACCTGGGCCAGCTGACACGCTCAACCCGCTATTCTCCAGAGGCAAGGGCTGCACAATGTGCAGCCCTTGTTGTTTCTGCAAGCAGGGTTTGTAGCTTCACACATATCTGGCTGGCTAAACCAGCCCCCCTCCCAGCTGCGCATTGAGAGAGATAGAGGCAGAGGCAGAGGCAGAGGCAGAGGCAGAGGCAGAGGCAGAGGCAGAGGCAGAGGCAGAGGCAGAGAATGATTCCATAGTCACAGGCTTATGGGTATTGCTTGATACCCGCGATGGCGCCTCTGTTCACCCCTTAAACCTGATCAGCTGTTCCACGAGCCATAGCAACACTGATGCAATGGCAGGCAAAGCAACCGCCTATCCCCTTAGAGCGCTAATAAAGCATAATCGCATTACAGACGGGGCCTAGGTCAATCCTGGTGAGCCCCTCCCCTTAATCCTCTTCGAATACCCAGTAACAACTGTTGTGGTTGCGATGGAACTGGAGGCGATTTACAGGGGATGATTACTCCCCCTGAATCGCACGCATAAAAAAACCGGCGCCTTGGCGCCGGTTTTTGCTCACTATGTCTCGATTACAGAGAAGCAGTGAAGGTACGGGTGATGACGTCTTGCTGTTGCTCTTTGGTCAAAGAGTTGAAGCGAACGGCATAACCGGATACGCGGATGGTCAACTGCGGATATTTCTCCGGGTTTTCCATGGCGTCCAGCAGCATTTCACGGTTCATCACGTTCACGTTCAGGTGCTGACCACCCTCTACGTTGGCTTCGTGGTGGAAGTAACCGTCCATCAGGCCAGCCAGGTTGGCTTTCTGGGCTTCCATATCTTTACCCAGTGCATTCGGTACGATGGAGAAGGTATAGGAGATACCATCTTTAGCGTAAGCGAACGGCAGCTTGGCTACGGAAGTCAGGGAAGCAACAGCACCTTTCTGGTCACGACCGTGCATCGGGTTGGCACCCGGGCCGAACGGAGCACCAGCACGACGGCCATCCGGGGTGTTACCGGTCTTCTTGCCATATACCACGTTGGAGGTGATGGTCAGAACAGACTGGGTAGCAACAGCACCACGGTAGGTGTTGAGCTTCTGAATCTTCTTCATGAAGCGCTCAACCAGGTCACAGGCGATATCATCGACGCGAGCGTCGTTGTTACCGAACTGCGGGTATTCGCCTTCGATTTCGAAGTCGATGGCAACGCCATCTTCGTCACGAATCGGCTTGACCTTGGCGTACTTGATGGCAGACAGGGAGTCCGCGGCTACGGACAGACCAGCGATACCACACGCCATGGTGCGATATACGTCACGGTCGTGCAGCGCCATCAGAGAGGCTTCGTAGCTGTACTTGTCGTGCATGTAGTGGATGATGTTCAGCGCAGCAACGTATTGCTTGGCCAGCCAATCCATGAAGTGGTCCAGACGATCCATTACGTCGTTGTAGTCGAGGTACTCGGACTTGACCATCTCGGTTTTCGGACCGACCTGGATCTTGAGCTTCTCGTCCATACCACCGTTGATTGCATACAGCATGGTTTTGGCCAGGTTGGCACGAGCACCGAAGAACTGCATCTGCTTACCAACGATCATCGGGGATACACAGCAAGCGATGGCGTAGTCATCGTTGTTGAAATCCGGACGCATCAGATCGTCGTTCTCGTACTGAACGGAAGAGGTCTCGATGGATACCTTGGCACAGTACTTTTTGAAACCGACCGGCAGCTTCTCGGACCACAGGATGGTCAGGTTCGGCTCAGGGGACGGGCCCATGGTGTACAGGGTGTTCAGCATACGGAAGCTGTTCTTGGTCACCAGAGTACGGCCGTCAACGCCCATACCAGCCAGGGTCTCGGTCGCCCACATCGGGTCGCCGGAGAACAGTGAATCGTATTCCGGAGTACGCAGGAAGCGAACCATACGCAGCTTCATGACCATGTGGTCCATCAGCTCCTGGGCTTCTTGCTCGGTGATCAGGCCTTTTTGCAGGTCACGCTCGATGTAGATATCCAGGAAGCTGGAGGTACGACCGAAGGACATGGCTGCACCGTTCTGGGACTTGACTGCCGCCAGGTAGGCGAAGTAGGTCCACTGTACGGCTTCTTTGGCGTTCTTGGCCGGTACGGAGATATCGCAACCGTACTTGGCAGCCATCACCTTCATCTGTGCCAGGGCACGGTGCTGCTCGGAGATCTCTTCGCGCAGACGGATGGTGGCTTCCAGGTTGACGCCGTTTTCCAGGTCAGCTTGCAGGGACTTGAACTGGGCCAGTTTGTCGGCCATCAGGAAGTCAACACCGTACAGAGCAACACGGCGGTAGTCACCGATGATACGGCCACGGCCGTAGGCATCCGGCAGACCGGTGATAACACCAGACTTACGGCAGTTCAGGATGTCTTTGGTGTAAACGTCAAACACGCCCTGGTTGTGAGTCTTGCGGTATTCGGTGAAGATCTTCTCGACCATCGGGTCCAGTTGACGACCGTACACTTCGCAAGAAGTTTTAACCATCTTGATACCGCCGTTGGCGATGATGGCGCGCTTCAGCGGCTTGTCAGTCTGCAGACCAACGATCTGCTCCAGGCTCTGATCGATATAACCGGCATCGTGTGCGGTAATGGTGGAGGGCAGGTCAGTATCAAAATCGACCGGCGCATGAGTGCGGTTTTCGATTTTGATCCCTTCCATGACCTTGTCCCACAGCTTGGTGGTCGCTTCGGTCGCGCCAGCCAGGAAGGACTCGTCACCTTCATACGGGGTGTAGTTCTTCTGGATGAAGTCACGGGTGTTGACAGAGGTCTGCCATTCACCGGCCGCGAAGCCTTCCCATGCTTTTTGGAACTGTTCGTTAAGTTCTGCCATTTTTCATTACCTCACACGGTATTGATGTAGTATCCCGCAATCATCCTTAATGATGACGACGGAAGATAAACCAGTAAGTCAGACCAACCATCACGCCACCACCGATGATATTGCCGATGGTCACGGGGATGAGGTTGTGTAGGACGAAGTTGGATACGGTCAGGTCAGCAAAGGTTGCCGGATCCTGGCCGATGGCCTGCCAAAATTCCGGACTAGCCACGCTGTGGATAGCGATACCAACCGGAATCATAAACATGTTTGCGATGCTGTGCTCGAAACCTGATGCAACGAACATGGCAACCGGCAGCAGCATAACCACTACCTTGTCAGTCGCGCTGCGGGCACCAAAAGCCATCCAGGCAGCAAGACATACCATCAGGTTACAGAGGATACCCAGCGCCACCGCTTCGAAGAAGGTGTGGTGAATTTTGTGTTGGGCCACTTTGAGGGCATTGAGGCCCCACTGACCATCTGCGGCCGTGTACTCTGCAGAAACGATGATCAGCGCCACCATCAGCAGACCGCCAATCAGGTTACCGAAGTAGACCAGCCCCCAGTTCTTGAGCAGCTGAGCCCAGCTGATGCGATTGGCAGCCTTGGCCACCAGCGTCAGGGTGGTGGAGGTGAACAGCTCGGCACCGAGCAGCACACAGAGAATAAGTCCGAGAGAGAAGCAGAGACCGCCCACCAACTTGGCCATACCCCAAGGCATGGAGCCGGTTCCGGTCGTCACTGTGATGTAGAAGATAAATGCGATGGCGATGAAAGCGCCTGCGGTGATGGCCAGTGGAATGACCTTGTATGCCGGCTTGGTAGCCTTGGCATAGGTGATGTCTTCAGCCAGTGCAGCGATGGCTTCGGGCTTGAGACAATCGAATGGAGATTCAGCTTTCAATTATTTTCTACCTGAATGTTTTGCCTGTTGAAATCATAACAAAGGGCCAAATAGCCAAAATTGACATTGATCAAGTTTATCAGAGTGCGAATGTAATTTTACTACAAATATTTTAGTGCGATGGCTACGCCACTTTACACCAGGTATCAGCTGAAACAGAAATATCACATTTTTAATGCAATGATTTTAAAGAATTTATTCTAGAGCATGGAAATGTGGCATTGGCAAGATATCTTTGCAGATCGACAGCACATCCCCTGCCCTGCCATCAACCCCCTTAGGGGTATTTTTTGTTTTTTATTTCATCTTTGAATAACAATCCCGTGCTTTGCCGCACGATAAACAGAAGGGGCCACACGGCCCCTTCCTTTACAGCAACAATCACGCCCAGTGATGGGCTCGCTTGGCCTTCTGCAGCTTCTCGTAGGCCGCCAGCAGCTTCTGGTGCAGCGGGAACTGGGAGAGCGACAGGTCGGCCGCCTCCAGACCGTGGAAGCGAGCTTCGCCACTGGCGTTGGCCCATGCCTGTGCCAGCGTCTCTTCACCATACATGCGAGTGAAGACGGCGCGATACTGCTCGGGGTCGCGCTCCTCGTCGAGGAACAACTCGACGCAGGCACGCAAAGCGCGGTAGTAGCTGGCACGCTCGGCAGTGAACACCGACTGGTTGAACTCCATGGTCCAGTCGATGAGATCCAGTGCGGTCTCCAGCTCACCGGCGGCCAGCGCCAGCATGGCTTTCAGCTCGCCAACGCGCAGGGTGTGCAGCGCGGTACCCTTGGCAGCGGCGATGCCCAGCAGCTCGCGTACACGGGTACGCTCGTCGTGCCCCTCTTCATCCAGTTGATCAAACAACGCCATATACTGCTCGGCATCCCAATCAAGTGATGGCAGCGCCAGGATCACTTCGCGCAGGTTGGCGCCCATATTGTTGTTGGCCAGCAGCAGATCTTCGGCCGGATAGATGTCGGACATGCCCGGCACCAGAATGCGGCAGGCGTAGACACCCAGATGCTCGTAGTCGGCGATATAGACCGGCTGCTCCAGCTCGTGGAAGATGCCGATCAGGTGATCGAACTCCTCCTGCGAGGTGCCACGGAAGTCCCAATCGGCAAACTCGAAGTCCGCATCCTGCTTGAACATATCCCAGCTGATAAGGCCCGAGGAGTCGATGAAGTGGGTCTCGAGGTTGTGGTGATCCGCCACCTGCTCGTTATCGAATGACGGTGGCACGAATACGTCGAGATCCTTGAGACCACGGCCCTGCAGCAGCTCGGTGACGGTACGCTCGAAGGCCACTTCGAAGCGCGGGTGGGCACCGAAGGAGGCAAAGCAGGTGCCATTGCTCGGGTTGAGCAGCACCACGCAGATGACCGGATAGCGTCCCCCCAGAGAGGCATCGAAGCTGTAAATGGGGAAGCCTTCCGCTTCGAGCGCCGCGATGGAGGCTGCAATTCCCGGATAACGGGCAATCACCTCGTCCGGGATCAGCGGCAGACTGATGGCCTCGGCGATGATCTTGTTCTTCACGTGGCGCTCGAACACCTCGGAGAGCGCTTGAGTGCGCGCTTCGGTCTTGGTGTTGCCAGCGCTCATGCCGTTGGAGACATAGAGGTTGCCGATGATGTTCATCGGGATGTAGACGGTCTCGTGATCGGACTGACGCTCGAACGGCAGCGCGACGATACCGCGCTCTTCGTTGTTTGACTGCAGATCCACCAGCATGTCGGCGGTCACTTCACCGTCCGGGTTGTAGAACTTGCGGGTGAAGCTGTCTAGCAGACCGGCCGGGAACTGGTCACCCTCGATGGGGAACCACTTTTCGTTCGGGTAGTGAACGAAATCGCCGTTGGCGACCTGCTCGCCCAGATAGAAGTCGGCGAAGAAGTAGTTGGTGGAGAGACGCTCGAAATATTCGCCAAGGGCAGACGCGAGGGCCGCCTTCTTGCTGGCACCCTTGCCGTTGGTAAAGCAGAGGGCGCACTCTTTGTCGCGAATATGCACCGACCAGACGTTCGGCACGGGGTTGAGCCAGGAGGCCTCTTCGATATCAAACCCTAAGGCTTGCAGCTTGGTCTGGAAGCGTTCGATGGAGTCTTCCAGCGCCGCGTCCTTGCCGGGAATAAAAGTGTGGTCAGTCATCACGATATCCTGATTTTTATTGGCTCATGTTCGGCCGCAGATAATAGCAGGGGTCGGCGGCTTTGGCAGGACAAAAATCAGTAAACAGGGATGAGTCGCACGGTGAGAAACCGGCTTGCCCCCGCTCCCCCGCCACAAACAGCGCGGGCCCGGGGATTGCCCGGGCCCGCTGGTTACGCGACGCGATAAACCGTCAGAGCTGCTTGCCCTGGCTCGCAATCACCTGGCTGTACCAGTGGAAGCTCGCCTTCTTGATCCGGCGAAGGGAGCCCCCCTGCTCGTCACGCTCCACATAGACGAAGCCGTAGCGCTTCTGATAGCCGTTGAGCCAGCTCAGGATGTCGGTGAACGACCAGGCGCAGTAGCCGAGCAATTCCACCCCATCCTGCATCGCCTCTTGGCACGCCTTGACGTGGCTGCGCAGGTAATCGATGCGGTACGCATCGTTCACCTTGTCGCCCACCTCCAGCTTGTCGAACTCGCCAAGGCCGTTCTCGGTGATCATCAGCGGCAGACCATAGCGGGAAGAGAGGCGACGCAGGGCGATGCGCATCCCGGTCGGGTCGATGGCCCAGTCCCAGTTGCTGGTCTCAAGGTGCGGATTGGGTGCCGTCTTGTAGAGGCCGGGGATGCCGCTGGACGGGGTAGTGCCCTTCTTGCCGGTGGTGTTGATCCGCTGCAGGGTCTGACCGCCCAAGGGGTTATCTGTGTAGGTCAGGGTGTAGTAGTAGTTGACGCCGATGTAGTCGGGCGTCCCCTCTCGCAGCAACTCCATATCGCCCGGCAGGATCTCCGGCGCCTCGCCGTTTTCTCGCAAGTAAGCGAGCGCCGCCTGGGGATAGCGGCCAAAGCAGTAGGCATCCAGCCACCAGAGGTTGTTGAACTCCTCGGCGTTCTCATAGGCCAGCATATCTTTCGGGTCGCACGACGCCGGATAGGCAGGGGAGTAGGCAAAACTCGGGCCGATGAGGCCATTTGGCACATACTGGCGAAACGCCTTGATCACTCGGGCATTGGCCAGAAACGCGATGTGGTTGGCGGCAAAGAAGCGCTTGCGATCCTGCACGGCAGGCGGATGGGTGCCGAGCTGATAGGCGTTGGTCAGGTTGTAGTTCTGCTCGTTAAGCGACACCCAGTACTTCACCTTGCCGGCAAAACGCTGATAGAGGGTCACGCAGTAGCGCTCGAAATCCTCGATAATGCGTCGGTCTTCCCAGCCGCCGTACTCATCTTGCAGCGCCTGCGGCAGATCCCAGTGATAAAGGGTCAGTACCGGTTCGATCTGGTGGGCCAAGAGGGTATCGATCAGCTTCTCGTAGAAGGCCAGCCCCGCCTCGTTCACCTCCCCCCGACCGGTGGGGTAGATGCGCGGCCAGCTCACCGAGAAGCGGTAGGCCTTGAGCCCCATCTCGGCCATCAGCGCCACGTCCTCTTCCATGCGGTGGTAGTGCTCCACCGCCACATCGCCGTTGCTCCCCTCAAAGGTCTTGCCCGGCAGCTTGGTGAAGAGATCCCACACCGAGGGCCCCTTGCCATCGGCATTCCAGCCCCCCTCCACCTGATAGGCAGCGGAGGCGGCGCCCCACAGAAAATCGCTCGGGAAGTCGTTGAACTTGTGGTGATGCATCTGGTGTTGCTCCTTCTGCGCTGATGGTGTCAGCCATCTCTGATAACTCGGCGCCCCCTGTCGGGGCGCCCGAAATGAATTGGCATAAGCATCCATCACTTCTAAAATTCCGTCCAATGACAAATTTGACCACTCAACATTCCCAACAGGAATGAAAGGAGCCCTGATGGAGCTACGGGATCTGAAAGCCTTCGTCACTCTGGGGGAGGTGCTGCACTTCGGCCAGGCAGCGGTGCGTCAACACGTTACCCAGTCGGCTCTGAGCAAACAGATCAGGCGGCTGGAGGAGGAGCTGGGCGGCGAGCTGTTCGAGCGCAACGCCAGTACCACTCGCCTCACCGGACTGGGCAGGGCGCTGTATGAGGATGCCCGTGCTGTGGTCATCCAGAGCGAGCAGCTCTCGCGCACCGCCCGCGACGTGCTGGCGGGCAATGTCGGCACCCTGCGCATCGGCTTTGGCGTGGCCACCAAAATCCTGGTGCCCGCCGCCATTGCCCGCTTTCGCGCCGAGCGGCCGCAAGTGACCATCGAGCTCAACGATCTCTCCACCCACCACCAGTTGCTGGCGCTCAGTGAAGGCAAGCTGGATCTCGGTTTTTGCCGCCTGCCCGCCCCCAAGGGGTGGCACGCCCTGCCGGTGGTCGAAGCCCACTTTGTCGCCGTACTACCCGCCAGCTACCGCGATGTGAGGGAGTTGGCGGATCTGGTGGACAAGCCGCTGGCGATCCTGCGTCGGGACAAGGCGCCGTCGTTTTACGATCACCTGATGAACTATCTGGCCCAGAGCGGGCTGCGTTTTCGCGATATCCAGTACGTCAACGACTTCGCCGCCGGTGTTGCCACCGCGGCGGCAGAGATCGCCTGGACCCTGGTCCCCTCCTCCACCACCATAGAGCACCCGGATGTACTCACCTTGCCCCTTAGAGATGGGGAAGCCTGCTGGACCATTGGCCTTATCCGTCCGCCCCACAACAAGGGGCCCTTGATCGATGCCTTCTGGGCAACCATCGCCGATATGACGCCAAGATAGACACGCCGTTGGCAAACCGCAGATGGCGGCCACGCATCAACGATAGCGTTCGACGATACGCGCCAACTCGCCGCTTTGTCGCAGCTGTTGCAGGGCACGGTTGAACTCGGTTATCCGGGTATTGAAGCGGGAGTGCTTGCCGATGCAGAGATTGAACGGGGTAGAGGCAAGCTGCAGCGGCACCTCGACCACCAACCCGGAGAGACCCAGCTGGTTGAGTTTGAAACGAGCCACCAGTGGGTCGGTCACCATCAGATCCCCCCGACCCGCCGCCAGCATTTTGAAAACGTTATCAACGTTGATGGTGTGATGAACGGTGAAGCCCGCCAGGTTCTCCTTGCCCCAGCCGTTACCGAAATAGTCGAGAAAGGTAAGCGATTTGAAGTCGCTCAAGCGGCTGGCACGCTGAAATTCCGCCATGCGGGGATGGGCTCGCTGGGTAAAAATGGTTAGCACAGTGGTGGTGACCGGCTCTTCCACAACCAGGGTATAGCTGCGCCGCTCCCGGGTAGCGATGGTGACAAAGCCATCGGCCTGCGCCATCCGCACCAGTTTTTGCGCCCGTTGCCACGGATAACCTTCATGGCGCACCCGCAGTCCCATCTGCGCAGCCACCCGATCCATCACGTCGATCATCAGCCCGCGCATCCTACCCTGTTCGTCACGCCACGAATATGGGGCAAAGTCGTCAAAGTAGACCAGCTTCAACTCGGCCGCTGGCGCCGCCCAGACACTCTGCCACATCAGCAATCCCCACAGGATTGCGCTCCCCAGACTGACTCTCATGGCCGCGACTCCATCCACTTCTGCCAACTCTGAGCCTAGTGCAAAGCGGGCTGCGGCAAGGTTCAGGATCCAGTGGAAAAGTGGCCAACGAAAAGAGAGGAAGCAATGGCTTCCCCTCTCTCGTTCGTTTGTCAGCACGCCACCTTATCGATGGCGGTCACGGCTTGCCGGTTACGCCAGCTCGGCCCGCAGCGCCCTGGTGGCATCGACCATCACCTTGAGGGCGGCTTCCGTCTCTTCCCAGCCGCGGGTCTTGAGGCCGCAATCCGGGTTGACCCAGAGCCGCTCGGCCGGGATCTGTTTGGCCGCCTTGCGCAGCAACCCCTCAATCCAGCTCTGGCTTGGCACGTTCGGCGAGTGGATGTCGTAGACACCCGGGCCAATCTCGTTGGGGTAGTTGAAGCGTTCGAACGCTTCGAGCAGCTGCATCTGGCTGCGGCTCGTCTCTATGGTGATCACATCCGCATCCAGCGCCGCCACCGCCTCGATGATGAGGTTGAAATCGCTGTAACACATGTGGGTGTGGATCTGGGTGCGGTCCGCCACCGGGCTTGCGCTCAGACGGAAGGCGCGCACCGCCCAGTCGAGATAGGCCTGATGATCCTGCTTGCGCAGGGGCAAGCCTTCGCGGATCGCCGGTTCGTCGATCTGGATGATCTTGATGCCGGCGGCCTCCAAGTCAGCAACTTCGTCGCGAATGGCCAGCCCGATTTGCAGGGCAGATTGCTCGCGGCTCACGTCTTCGCGCGGGAAGGACCAGCAGAGGATGGTCACAGGGCCGGTCAGCATCCCCTTGACCGGCTTGTCGGTCAGGCTCTGGGCAAATCGGGTCCATTCGAGCGTCATGGGGGTCGGGCGGTCGATGTCGCGGGTGATCACCGGTGGCTTGACGCAGCGGGAGCCATAGCTCTGTACCCAACCGAAGCGGGTGATGGCAAAGCCATCCAGCAGTTCACCGAAAAACTCCACCATGTCATTGCGCTCGGCCTCACCATGAACCAGCACGTCCAACCCGATGGCCTCCTGACGCGCGATGGCATCGCGGATCTCCGCCTTAATGCCCGCCTCGTAGGCGCTGTCGTCGATACGACCGGCGCGCCAATCCTGCCGCAATACCCGGATCTGCGAGGTCTGCGGGAAGGAGCCAATGGTGGTGGTGGGCAGCAGCGGCAGTTTGAGATCCGAGCGCTGCAGCTCGGCCCTGACCGGATAGGGGCTGTGGCGATCAAAATCGCTGTTGGTGAGGCTGGCAAGCCGTGACTGCACCGCTTTTTTGTGCACCCGGCTGTCGGACTCCCGATCGACGATGGGCTGGCTGTAGGCGGTGATTTTGTCGAGCTCGCCCCCATCCAGATACTCTCTGAGCAGTCCCAGCTCGAAACATTTTTGCAAGGCGAAGGCGAACCAGCTGCGGGTCTGGGGATCCAGCTCCTGCTCTAGGGTCAAATCCACCGGGCTGTGCAGCAATGAGCAGGATGAGGCCACCCAGAGCCGCTCGCCGAGTTTGGCTTTCAGTGCCTTCAGAGTCGGCGCCAGCTTGGCCAGATTGGCACGCCAGACGTTGCGGCCGTTGATCACCCCGGCGGAGATGACCCACTGGGCAGGCAGATGCGGCACCAGGGTCTCCAGCTGCTCGGGGGCGGCCACCAGATCCAGATGCAGGCCATCTACCTTGAGGCTGGTGATAATGTCGCGCTGATGGGCCACCGAGCCGAAATAGGTGGTGAGCAGCAGCTTGCAAGGGCCCGCAAGGCGCTCGTAGGCGTTGAGATAGGCCAGCCGCCACTCGTCCGGCAGGTCCAGCGTCAGCGCAGGTTCATCGATCTGTACCCACTCCACCCCTTGGGCGGCCAACTTGGCCAGGATCTCCTGATAGACGATGAGCAGGCGATCGAGCAGTTCAAGGCGGGAGAAGCCGCTCTCTTTCTCCTTGCCAAGCCACAGATAAGAGACCGGTCCCAGCAGCACCGCCTTGACCGGCAGCCCCAGCGCTTTGGCCTCTTCCACCTCGTCAAACAGCTGGCTCCAGCCCAGCTTGAAGCGCTGATCACGGCTGAATTCCGGCACCAGATAGTGATAGTTGGTGTTGAACCATTTGGTCATCTCGGCGGCGGCCGCCGCCGGGCCGGTCGGCGCACGGCCACGGGCCACCCGGAACAGGGTGTCTAGATCGGTCTCGCCATGGCGGTGACGGGCAGGCACTGCATCTACCAGCAGGCTGGTGCCGAGCACCTGATCGTACCAGGCGAAGTCACCCACCGGCAGCAAATTGACCCCGGCGCCATGCTGGGCCTGCCAGTGGCGCTCACGCAGCGTCTTGCCCACGGCAACAAGTTCGGCCTGAGTGGTCTCGCCACGCCAGTAGGATTCGAGGGCAAATTTCAGCTCGCGCTTGGCGCCGATACGGGGGAAGCCCAGGGTGTGTGCTCGTGTCATAGCTTCATTTCCTTATGCTCATTCATCTGATGGGAAACTGGATGATTTGGCCATCCAGATGTTTACACATCCAAAATGACAAGATAAGGTGACGCTGGCTATTGAATCCTCTTCAAGTGGCTCTCAAATAATCCTCAACTGACCGCCAGCCAGGTTCACCGCGAGGATACAGAGGCCGATTTTTACAGGTGCAAGAGGTGCCGGAGTCCAGAAGCGCAGCAGGCCACCGCCGACCGTAACCTCAGCGCCATACGCAATCTCACAAGGAGCCATCTTATGGCAGTGCCAAGCAATGCAGGGATAGAGATCAAACACTTGAAAACATTGACCGCGCTGGCCGAGCAGGGCTCGCTGGCCGGTGCGGCGCTGACCCTCAACCTCACCCAGTCCGCCCTCTCCCACCAGCTCAAAGAGCTGGAGACCCGCCTCAATCTGGAGCTTTACCTGCGCAAGAGCCGCCCTCTGGTGCTGACCGCGGCCGGCAGCCAGCTGCTCGCCCTCGCCCGTCAGGTATTGCCCGCCCTGGCCCAGACCGAGAAGCAGTTGCAAGCCCTGCAGAGCGGCGATGCGGGCAGGCTGCATCTGGCGCTCGATTGCCACAGCTGCATCCAGTGGCTGCTGCCGCTGTTGCCGGAATTTCGCCGCCAGTGGCCCGGGGTGGATCTGGAGGTGGAGTCGGTGCCGGGCTTTGATGCCATCAATGCCCTGCTCGGCGGCCAGCTCGACCTGCTGCTAACCTCGGACGTGCAGGCCCGCGGCGATCTCCACTTCGAGCCGCTGTTTGCCTTCGATCTGACTCTGGTGATGGCGCCGGATCATTCCCTCTGCCACCAGAGCCACATCGAGCCGGGCGATCTGGGGCCGGAGGTGCTGCTGGTCTATCCGGTGGAGCGCAGCCGCATGGATATCTTCAGCCGCTTTTTGCAACCCGCCGGGGTGGAGCCCGCCCGCTGCAAGCCGGTGGACAACACCTCGGTGATGCTGCAGATGGCCGCCGCCGGCCTCGGGGTTGCCGCCCTGCCGCGCTGGGCCAGCGAGGAGTTTGTCAGACAGGGGATGCTCTGCGCCCGCCCCCTCGGCAGCGGTATTCGTCGCCATATGTATGGCGCGGTGCGGGCCGCCGATCGGGATCAAGCCTGCCTGCAGAGCCTGTTCGAGCGCATTCGCCGCAAGATGGAGGGATAGCCCTCCTCAGCGTGGCTGGCCGACCTCTGTCAGCAGTGCAGGCAACTGCGCCTTGATAAAGTCGATGAGGGCCCTGACCGCCGGTGACAGACCGCGCCGCGCGGGATAGAGCATCACCAGCTTGCCATCTTTGGGACGCCACTCGGGCAACAGTTGTTGCAGCCGCCCATCCGCCAGCTCATTGACGCAGGCGTAAAGTGGCAAGCCCACCATCCCTAGCCCCGCCAGCGCCGCCTGTTTGAGGGTTTGCACATTGTCGCTGCGCAGCAGCACATTGACCGCCACCTCCTCACTCTCCCCGCTATCGTGCCGCAGCCGCAACAGATCGGCCTGACGCTCCAGCGAGCTGAAAAGCAGGGCATCCTCTCCTTCCAGCTGGCGTGGATGCGCCAGCGCATTGTGGCGCGAGAGCCACACCGGGGTCGCCAGCACGCCCCACTGTACCGTGCAGAGCGGAACCTGCGCCAGGCTGGAGGGGGGCTGCTCGAAGGCCACCCCGCGGATCACCACATCCAGCCCCTCCTCCAGCAGATCCAGCTGCCGGTTGCTGGCTTGCACGGCGAGCTTCACCTTGGGGTATTGCGCCATAAAAGCGGGCAGCAAGCAGGCAAGCAGCGCATCGGCCATGGTAATGGGCACGCTGATCCGCACCAGACCGCTCGGCTCCTGCTGCCGTTGCCGCACAGCCGCCTCTCCCGCCTGCGCCTCGGCCAGCATCGCCTGACAGTGGCGATAGAGCACCTCACCGGCATCGGTCAGGCTGAGCTGGCGTGAGGTACGTTGCAGCAGCCGGGTATCCAGCCGATCCTCCAGCAGCCGGATCCGGCGCGAGATCCGCGACTTGGGCACGCCAAGCGCCCGCGCGGCGGCAGTGAATCCCTGTCGCTGCACCACATGGGTGAAGAGATAGAGATCATTCAAATCAAGTTCCAGTGGTGTCATCGGGCAGCCTTGGTCAGGGTGAGGTGCATTTACATCGTTCCACCAATAGAACGATAAGAACCTATTTCACCAGATTGTCGCCATTTTTGCAGCCATCATAATGGCCCTGTCCCCATCAGACGGTTGCTGCGCGGGCAATCCGCCCCACCAGCAAGGGCCGTTTGACTGTTCCGATATCACAAGGAGTTCACCATGAAACTGCGACAAATCTGCTCTGCCACCCTGCTCGGTCTGGCGACCCTGACCGCCACGCTGGCCACCACAGCGACACCGGCCATGGCCGCCGAGGCTGCCAGCCATCCGACCGTATCACCCAACCGCTATCTGGAGATGCTCTCCCGAGACAATGCGGTACTGCTGCTGGTCGACCACCAGGTCGGCTTGCTGAGCGGCGTGCGCGACACCACGGTGGGCGAGCTCAAGCACAACGTGGTGGCGCTGGCCAACGCCGCCCGCGCCCTCGGCGTGCCGGTGATCGTGACCGCGACCATGCCCGATGGCATGTGGGGCCCCACCATGCCTGAACTGACCAGTGCCCTGCCGGATGTGAAGGTGATCAACCGCACCGTCATCAACGCCTGGGACGATCCTGCCGTGCGCGCCGCCATTGAGAAGACCGGCCGCAAACAGCTGATCATCGCCGGGGTATCCCTCGAGATCTGCGCCAGCTTCCCGGCCCTCTCTGCCAAGGCTGCCGGCTATGATGCCCGGGTGGTGCTCGATGCCTCCGGCACCTTCAACGAAGCCAAGCGCACCACGGGTCTGCAACGCTTGCTGGGGGCCGGTATCCCGGTCACCGACTACGCCTCCGCCGCGGTCGAGATGCTGCGCAGCAACGTCGACCCCAAGGCGCACGATGTCTACAGCGCCCTCGACATGCCTTTCGCCACCCTGGTGTGGCAGATGCAAGAGGGTGCCAAGAAGTCGTAACTCACCCCGCCTTCGGTCAGATGACCGAAGGCATCTTTTATCTTCTGGAGGATCCATTGATGACCAGACGCCTGACTCTCTCCGCCCCCGTCAAGGGCCAACCGCTGCGCATTGGTAGCGGCTTTGCCGCCAGCCATTTTGGCGAACACTTTTTCAACGGTCTGATAGACCCCGTGGTGATGGTGGATCACTTTCAGATGACCGCCCCCACCTTCGAGCCCCATCCCCACGCCGGGATCTCTGCCGTCACCTATCTGTTCGAGGATTCGACGAGCCCCCACGTCAACTACGACTCCCTCGGCAATCAGGGCCCCATCGAACCGGGAGCGATCCACTGGCTGGCGGCCGGGCGCGGGGCTGTACATACCGAGCAGCCGGAGGGGGAATCGCCCTATGTCCACGCCCTGCAGATCTTCGTCAACCTGCCTGCCCGTCAAAAGATGATGTCGCCTTTTGCCGTCCACGCAGCCGCTGCCACTATCCCCGAGTTTCATGGCGAAGGGGCGCGAGTACGGGTGGTCGCAGGCCACAGCAACGGGATAACGGCGCCACTCTCGGCAGAGCTGCCCCAACCCTTTACCCTGCTCGATGGCCATTGCGCGCCCGGCAGCCGCTTCACCCATCTGCTGGCGGCAGGCTGGAATGCCATGATCTATCCCCTGACCGGATCGCTGACCCTGCAGGCGGAGGGAGAGCGGCACCTCATCCCGGCAGGTCACGGGATGGGTGTCAGCCTCTCTGCCGAGGGCGGCGAGGCGGTGGCTCTGCAGCTTGAGGCCACCGAGCCCTGCCACTTCGTGCTGCTCTCAGGCCAGGCGCTCAATGAACCCCTGGTCAAACATGGCCCCTTCGTCATGAACAGCCACGACGCCATTGCAGATCGGCTGCATGCCTATCAGCGCGGCGAATTTGGTCAGCTCAACGATGAGTGGCTGCGCAACGGCCAATATCGGCCATGAGCACGCTCGCTGGCCACCAGCCACAAAGCACGAGCTGGCCTCTGGTCTTCCTCGCCATTTTTGCCGGTGCCAGCGGCGCCCTCTGCCTTGGCAAAGTGCCCGCCGTGCTCGGCATACTGCGCAACGAGCTGGGGCTGACACTGGTCGAAGCCAGCTATCTCGCCTCAGCTTTCAATACGCTGGCGATCCTATTCAGCCTCTTTCTCGGCCTGTTGCTAACCCGCTGGAGTGGGCGGCAAACCGGGGTTGTCGGGCTTTTGGTTATCGTCACAGGCGGTGCGTTGGCGCTGCCCGCCACCGGGCTGGCCATGATGCTGCTGTCGCGCATTGTCGAGGGGATTGGCTTTTTGCTGGTCTCGGTGGCCATGCCCGCCTTTATCGTGGCGGTGACCCGGGAGGAGGATAAACGGCTGGCCATAAGCCTGTGGGCAGTCAACCTGCCCCTCGGGGCGGCGGCGGGTATGCTGCTCACCCCCTGGCTCACGGCGCAAGGTGGCTGGCGACTGGCCTGGCTGATCCTGATGATCCCGCAACTCTCTGCCCTGCTGCTTCTGCTCGCCAGTCGCTCGGCAGATAAACTGCGGGTCTGGGCACCCCAAAACTCGATCAACTCGGGCCACCCGCTGCGCCAGCTCACGGTGCTCCGACAACTGACACTCTGGCGCTACGGGTTGGCGTTCACGCTCTACAGCCTGATGCTCTGGGCGCTCTTTGTCTGGCTGCCAACCATGTTGCAAGGCAGCCCCGGGATTGGCCAAAGCCAGATGGCCCTGCTCTCTGCGCTGGCGGTGGTCGCCAATATTCCCGGCAACCTGATGGGGGCATGGCTGCTGCGCAGGGGCGTAGCGCGAGATCGGCTCATCAGCTGGGCACTGGGCCTGATGGCGCTGTGCGGCATGCTCGCCTTCTGGCCCGGCCTGTCGCCGTGGTGGGCCTATGGACTCTGCCTCGCCCTCTCCCTTTCGGGCGGTATGGCGCCGCCGGCTATCCTATCGTCTGCGCAGGGAGTGAGTCAGGGGCCGGTGCAACTGGCCATCGTGCAGGGCTTTTTTGTCCAGCTCGCCAACTTCGGCCAGCTGCTTGGCCCCCTGTTGCTGGCGGCCCTGATGACGGACAGCGGCCATTGGGGAAGCGCTCGCTGGCTCTTTCTGGGCGGCTTGCTGCTGGTCGCGCTGCTCTATGCCACGGGCCACCTGCCGGGCTCAAGCATGGCTGCAAAACAGGCTCGATCGCGTTCGCGGCAAGATGGAAGATGACGAATAGAGAGGGAAACATCACAGTTATCGCAAGGAATGCTGGCCGGACAAGAGGCTGTTCAGTATGTTAACTGTTTAATCATGCTTAACGGTAGCCACCATATCTCAAGTCGATCTCAATCTCTTTCGCGTCCTCGATGCGGTGATCCGCTATGGTGGTGTCACCACGGCCGCCGAGATGATGGAGATGACCCCCTCGGCCATCAGCCAGGCCATCAGCCGCCTGACCAGCCTGGTGGGCGAGCCGCTGTTTGTCCGCCAGGGACGCGGCATCACCCCCACGGCGCGAGCGCTCAGTCTGCACCACGAGATCATGGTGCCGCTGCACGACATGGAGCGCAGCCTGCAGCGCACCGATCTCTTTGATCCCCAGACCAGTCGGCGCACTTTTCGCATCGCGGGGGTGCCCGATATCGATATCTTCTTCCTGCCGGAGCTCAACAACCTGCTGCAGACCCAAGCCCCCAACTGTCAGCTGGAGTGGAACACCCAGGTGCAGGACGAAGCCCTGCGCCAGAACAGCCTCTATCTGCACAGCGTGGATCTGGTGCTGGCCACCAAGCCTATGGCGGAGCAGGGGATCGAAAACGAGCAGATCATGTCCCAGGCCCTGCGCATCGCCTGCCGCAAGGATCACCCCAGGATCCGCCAGGCCCCCGACATGGCCACCTTCTTCAACGAAAAGCACGTGGTATTGCAAACCAGGCGGCTCGACAGCTTGCTGCTCAACACCCTGACCAAGGCGCCGCTGCCGCCGCGCCAGATTGCCTACGAGAGCGACTCCCTGCTCACCGCTCTTCATCTGGTGAGTCGTACCGACTGGCTCTGCGTCGCCAGCCAGTGGCACATGGAGAAGCTGGGGCAGGCGCTGGATCTGGCCAGCTATCCCCTCCCCTGGCTCTCGGAGGATTGCCCCGTCTACATGAGTTGGCACAAGAGCTCCGGTCAGGATACCGGGCTTAATTGGCTCAAAGATCAGGTGCGGGCCGTCAGTTCGTTTTAAGTATGCTTAACAGTCAAGCATGCCCATCTCCTCATCCGGGCTATCGCTCTTCTCGACAAACCGCCTTATGGAGAATTCCCCTTCAGGATAATCGGGGGCCTTTTCTCAACCATTAAGGCGCAGCTCATGACGACATCGTCGTGCCGAAGTAGCTGCGCAGCGCCTCCACCACCCGTCGCACCTTCTCCGGGATCTCCCGCTGCGGCGTGATGGCGTGGATCTCCATCGGCGCCACCCGAAAACCGGGCAGCAGTTCGAGCAGACGCCCCTGCGCCAGATCCTCGCCAATCTCCCCCTCCGGTTGCAGCGAGATCCCCTGCCCCGCCAGCGCAAACTGGCGCAAGGGCAACACGTTATTGCAGAGCACCTTGGCCTTGAACCTCACCCTGTGCTCGCCCCCCTTTTCATCCTGCAGCAGCAAACCGTTGCCCAGCATGTCGCCGCAGAGCCAGTCGTGGGTGGCCAGATCGGCGGGCATGCGCGGCGTCCCCTTGCGCGCCAGATAGGCGGGAGCGGCGCAGAGCAGCATCCGGGTCTGCCCCAGTTTGCGGGCCACCAGGGTCGAGTCAGGCAAGGTGCCGACCCGCAGCGCCACGTCGATCCGTTCGGCAATCAGATCCCGCTTCTCGTCGTCGGCGATGATCTGGATGGTGAGGCCGGGATGGGCCTGCAACAGCGGCGAGAGGGCCAGAGCCAGCGGCTGGCCCGCCATCCCCACCGGGGCGGTGATCCGCACTTCCCCGAGCAGGGCGTCACGCACCTCCGAGAGGCGCAGCTCGGTCTCGCTCAGAGTCTGCTGCAACGCCCGGCACCCTTGCCACACCACCTCTCCCGCCTCGGTCAGACTGAGACGACGGGTGGAGCGATGGAGCAGGGGCAGTCCGAGCAGGCTCTCCAGCTGACTGATATGCTGACTGACGGCGGAGGGGGTCATGCCAAGGGATTTGGCCGCCCCTGTCATGCTGCCCGCTTCCACCACGGCGGCGAAGATGGCGTAACGTTTGAGCTGTTCCATTATTAAATCCAGCTTATAAGTGAATGCATTTTTGAGGTGATTATTAAATCATAAATGGCGGCGTAGGATAGCCCCATTCCAACAGTGAAGGAGAGTTCCCCATGAAGATTGCCCTGATCGGTGCCAGCGGTTTTGTCGGTTCAGCCATCCTGAACGAGGCCATCAGCCGCGGCCATCACGTCACCGCCATCGTCCGCGATGTCAGCAAGGTGGCCGCCCATCCGCAGGTCACCGCCGTGGCGGTGGATGCCCAAAACCCGCAGGCATTGGCCGAGGTGCTCAAGGGGCACGAGCGGGTGATCAGCGCCTACAACCCGGGCTGGACCACACCGGATATCTACGACCAGTACCTCAAGGGCGCCAACGCGATCGTCGCAGCAGCCAAAGCGGCCAACAGCTGGCTGCTGGTAGTAGGTGGCGCCGGCAGTCTGGAGGTTGCCCCCGGCGTGCAACTGGTGGATACCCCAGAGTTCCCGGCTGAGTGGAAACAGGGGGCACTGGCGGCCCGCGACGGTCTCACCGCCCTGCGTCGTGAAACCACCCTCGACTGGCGCTTTGTCTCTCCCCCGGTGTTCCTGGAACCGGGCGAGAAGCGCGGCGGCTATCGGATTGGTGGCTATCAGGTGCTGTTTAGCGGCGAACAGCCTGCCGGGATCACCGCCGGAGATCTGGCCGATGGCGTGCTGAACGAGGTGGAAAAACCGGCTCACCAGCGCCAGCGCTTTACCCTGGGTTACTGAGAGCCAGCAGGCGGTTAAGGCCAGAATACGCGGTCACTCGCCTGTGCTTTCGGTCAGGTGAAAAACCGCTCAACCAGAAGGGAGGCATCCGCCTCCCTTCTGTTTTGGCCATTTCTGTTTTGATCTTTTTTACCGGTTGCAGCTTGCCTCTGGTTATCACTCTCCCTCCCATCATTTCCCATTCCGCCCTTAATGGCTGTGCAAAAAACCGTCAGCCCATCAGGTGCCGAATTCCATTTCGAATTTTGTATATAACTAAGAATAATTTGTTGTTTCCGTCTTATAACACCGAACAGTAGCATCCCCTTTATTCCAGATGGCGCCACACCGCAGCGCATACCGCCACACTGTCGCGCCATCCCGTTTGCCGCTTATCAGACCTGCCCGCACCAGAGGCAGCAGAAGAGATGGCGCCAGAGATAACGAAAGAGTGAGGAGGTGCACATGGAACATTCACCACTGCCGATCATCGATCTGGCTGCCCTCAACGGGGCGCCCGAGGTACGTCGCCCTATGCTGGCCAGGCTGGCCGCGGCCGCCCGCGATGTGGGCTTTTTCTATCTGGTCGGCCACGGCTTGAGCAAGGTTGAGATGCTAGAGACCCTGGCGCTGGCAGAGCGCTTCTTTGCTCTGCCGGAGCAGGAGAAGTTGGCAGTGCAGATGGTCAACAGCCCCCACTTTCGCGGCTACAACCGGGTCGGTGCCGAGCTGACCCGCCAGCGGCCGGATCTGCGCGAGCAGTTCGATATCATGAATGAGGCGCAAGCCCTGCCTGCGGCCCTGATCCGTGAACCCTGGCAGCGGCTGATCGGCCCCAACCAGTGGCCGACTACCTTTCCCGAGATGAAAGGCCATCTGCTGGCATGGCAGGAGCGGCTGAGCGATATCACCCTCACCCTGCTCGCTGCCTTCGCCGAGGTGCTGGAGCAACCGGCCAACGTGTTTGACGACAGTATTCGCGGCGCCCCCTACCAACACATGAAGCTGATTCACTACCCGGGGCAAGAGGCGGGTGGCAGCAGTCAGGGGGTCGGCGCCCACAAGGATCCTGGCTACCTGACGCTGGTGATGCAGGACAATCACTCGGGGCTTGAGGTCGAGACGGCCGACGGCTGGATCTCCGCGCCCCCCCTGCCGGGAGCGCTGGTGGTCAATATCGGCGAGCTGCTGGAGCTGGCCTCCAACGGCTATCTCAAGGCGACCCTGCATCGGGTGGTGAGCCCGCCGCCCGGCGTCTCGCGCCTCTCCTGCGCCTTCTTTATGGCGGCGCGGCTCGATGCAACCGTGCCCCTGCTCAGCCTCTCCCCCGCGCTGGCAGCGCAGGCGCAAGGGCCGGAGAGTGACCCGACCAACCCGCTCTTCTACCAGGTAGGGGAGAACGTGCTCAAAGGGCGGCTGCGCTCCCACCCGGATGTGGCGGCGCGTCACTATGGGCCGGTGGACCCCGCTCGCCTCCCGCGCACAGAGAGCGAAGCGATACCGGCCTGAGCAGCGCAAAGATCCGCAGGCGGGTATATGCATAAGCCACAGCCGCGTGCACATACCCGCGCTGACAAAAACAACAAGCAACGAACAACAAAACAAGTCATGGCCAGAGCCTGGCCATCACGGAGCAACACGATGAAATTCAAAACCATGAGCGTACACAGCGGCCAGCGGATCGACCCCCAGACCGGCGCCCTCACCACCCCGCTCTACCAGAGCAGCACCTTCAGCTACTTCAACGCCCAGGCGGGCAAGGAGCGCTTTGCAGGTCAGGCCCCCGGCTTTATCTACAGCCGCTTTGGCAACCCCACCACCGCCGAGCTGGAGCAGAAACTGGCAGCCCTTGAAGGTGCAGATGAGGCGCTGGTGGTGGCGAGCGGCATGGCGGCGGTAAGCGCCATCATGTATGCCCTGGCCGACAGCGGCGATGAGGTGGCCTATATCGGCCCGCTCTACGGCGGCACCGATGCGTTCCTCAAGCAGACCTTCAGCCGCGCCGGTATCAAGGTCACCGCTTACGAGAGCGATCGGGATCTGCTGGCCAACATCCGCCCTGCTACCAAGGTGGTATTGTTCGAAACCCTGACCAACCCCACCCTCAAGGTGGTGGATCCGCGGCTGGTGGTGGAAGCGGCCCGCAAGGTGGGCGCCATTACGGTATGTGACAACACCTTCCTCACCCCCTACCTGCTGCGTCCGCTGGAGCTCGGGGTCGATGTAGTGATGCACAGCGGCACCAAATATCTGGGCGGCCACGGCGACATCATCGCCGGGGTGGTGGCGGGCTCTCACGCCCTGATGAAATCGATCCGCACCGTGGCCCTCAAACATATCGGCTCCCCCATTGGCCCGCAGGAGGCCTACCTGCTGCAACGCGGGGTCAAGACCCTGCCGCTGCGGATGGATGCCCACCTGCACAATGCCCAGAAAGTGGCCGAGTTTCTGGCGGCACATCCGGCGGTGAAGAAGGTGATCTACCCGGGGCTTGCCAACCATCCGGGCCACGATGCTCTCAGCGCCTTCGCCAGCGGCTTTGGCGGCATGGTGAGTATTGAACTTGAAGGCGGGTTTGAGCGCTGCGCCACCCTGCTCGATAACCTGCAACTGTTCGTGCAGGCGGTGAGTCTGGGGGATCTCGAGAGTCTCGCTTGCCATCCGGCCAGTACCACCCACGCCGCCATGGACGAGGCGAGCCGCCTCGCCGCCGGAGTCAACGACGACCTCATCCGCTTCAGCATCGGGGTGGAAGATGCGGACGATCTGATCGCCGATCTGGCCGCCGCGCTGGCGCAGATCTAACCGGGCGCGCTTTTACTCGCCGACAAAACAGCGGCGAGTGAGATGCCCCAAACACAACAACGGCCCATCAAGGGCCGTTGTTGTTTGGTGCGCTATGGAAAGACGGGATTTACTCCTCCCACACCACCACCTGGGATGAGGGCCAGCGATCCCCGACCTGGGCGTACTTTTGCTCCAGCAGGTGACGCTTGATCTTCATGGTGGGGGTCAGCACGCCGTTCTCGATATTCCAAGGGGTTTTCACCACCAGAATACCGCGGATCTTGGCATGGGATTCCAGCTGATCGTTGACCCGAACCCGCGCCGCTTCCAGTCTGGCGTTGACCTCCTCCCGATTGCCCTTCATGGCGCTCTCGGCCAGTTGCACCAGCGCAATGGGCTGGGGCATGCCGTAACCAATCACGCAGAGCTGTTCGATAATGGGCTCCTGCCCCAGCAGCCCCTCGATGGGCACCGGCGCCACATACTTGCCCTTGGCGGTCTTGAACACATCCTTCATCCGGCCGGTGATGGTGAGATAACCCTCCTTGTCCAGCTTGCCCATATCACCGGTGTGGAGCCACCCCTCGGTATCGATGGCCTCGGCGCTGTGCTCGGGATCCTTGTAGTAACCCAGCATCATCCCTTCGCAGCGGCAGAGGATCTCCCCCTCGTCGGAGATCTTGATGGTCACCCCAATCCCCGCCTTGCCGACGGTGCCGATCTTGTCGGCGCGGAACGGGTAGTTGATGGTGGAGTAGGCGTGGTTCTCGGTCATGCCCCAGGCTTCAGTCACCTTGAGGCCGATGCTCAGATACCACTCAAGCAGCGCAGGGGAGACAGGCGCGGAGCCGCAGCCAAGAACACGGGCCTGATCTAGCCCAAGCCCCTTTTGCAGCTTGCGTTTGATAAGGCCGGAGATAAGCGGGATCTTGAGCAGCAACGCCAGTTTGTTCTGGGGCAGCTTCTCGTGGATCTTGATGCGGAACATGGCCCACAGCCGTGGCACCGAGATAAAGACGGTGGGACGGCAGCGTTTGACATCTTCGATAAAGGTGTCGAGAGATTCAGGGAACGCGATGGTAGCGCCGCCATAGAGACTGCCGCCGTAGATGTAGACCCGCTCGGTAATGTGGGCCAGCGGCAGGTAGGAGAAACCCCGATCGGCCTGGCTCAGGCTCACCGTCTCCACCAGCTTCTCGCACGACCAGGCGTAACGCTCGACGCTCAGCATCGCCCCTTTCGGCTTGCCGGTGCTGCCAGAGGTGTAGACCAGACTCAGCAGGGAGTCAGGGGCCTGCACCGGGCTGTCAGGGATCGGCTCATGCGCCTCCAGCAGATCGTCCCACTGGTGGCTGGCCGGCATGGTGTCATAGGGGAAGGCGATGCGCAGCAGATCGGCGGGTACGCCCGCCTCCTGACTCTTCCAGTCATCCAGCTTGCCGACGAAGATCGCCTTGGCCTCGCTATGGCGCAGCACATATTCGATGGTGTCGACGTTGGCAGTCGGGTAGATGGGCACGCTCACATACTGCCCCATCTGCATCGCCAGATCGGCGATAAACCACTGGGCGCAGTTCTTGGAGAGCAGCGCCACCTTGTCACCCGCCACCAGACCAAGGTGACGCAAGGCCGTCACCATCCGCCGCGCTTCATCGGCCACTTCACCCCAGGTGAAATCGACATATTCGCGGTTGATGGTTTGACGCAGGTAGGTTCGATCAGGACACTGCCGCTCCCAGTGATAGAGCATCTCGAGCGGCAGTTTATTGGCAATGCGTGAGGAGGAGGCCATAGTTTAATCCCTGAAACAAAAGGCGAAACTTATTATTAACCTTTCACTAACTTCAGGGGAAGAATAAACTCAAACTTCAGTTTGAATTGTGTATCCGATCAAGCTTCTGCGTCTTGTTGCAAACGACTCCACATCGCCTGCACCAGTTTTTCATCCTCTTCAGAAAGCTCACCTTGCAAGATCGCCTCGTTGAGGCTGCGCAGCACATAGCTCTTGACGTCCCGCACCAGGGTCTTGCCTTCCAGCTCGGCCCGGGCAACGGCCAATGAGATATGACCTCGCAGGTAACCCCCCGCAAACAGCTCATCGTCGGTCGCGGTGGCAACCATGCTGTCGATCAGTCCCAACAACTTGTGCTCAAAATCGTGAATCGTCATGTAACGCAGCCTCATTTGCGGCAAAAAATTCGGGGGTATGGAACCGCAATCCGGTTGATTGCAGCTCTCTGGCGCCAGGCCAGCAGCGTCCTTGGCGTCCTATTCCGGGTTGGCCACCGGGTAGATGACCTGATCCTTGTATCCCGTGGTTATTCGCAGATAACCACGCAACGCCCGGTTTAATTCGGGATCATCGGTGTCCACCAGCAGCGGCCTGCCCGCAAGGGCGGCAAGCTTGGCTTTGGTTGCCAGCACCTGGATATTCTCCAGCCCGACACACCGAATCACCTCAGGACTCAATTGCTGATTTCCGCGCCCGAACAGATGTCCCTGTCCGCCTATCAGGGTAATGATCAGTCGGCAGCGACGGCCGCGGATCCGGGTCAGGATCTCGGCGGCGCTGAGATCCTGCCCGATAAGTCGGCCATTTTCCACCAGATCCACACCGAGCAAAGTATTTTCCAGACCGAGCTCTGCCATACAGGCTGCTACCGTGCTGCCGGAGCCCATCAGATAGAGGGTATCGGGCTCCATCTGCTCCACCACACCGGCGGCGAGATCCGCCAGCACCAGCTCTTCGGACTCCTTGCCCCCCTGCTTGACCGCTTGTACGTAACGCAGATCGCCGGGCACCTTCAGCTGGCCGTAGTGGCGGGCCCGCACCTTGCCCGCGCGAAACGCCTCCTCGTCGATGTCGCGCACCTCGGCATCGATCAGGCTGAGCAGTTCCCCTGCGATCATCCGCGCTACCACCCGCCCGCTGGCAGCGGGCGTCACCCCGTAGACGCCGGAGTGGATCTTGCACCCCGCCGGAATGCCGAGCACATGGCAAGACTCCCCCACCGCGGCGCAGATATCCCGCGCCGTGCCATCGCCACCAGCAAACAGCAGCAGATCGACCCCGGCTTCGCGCATCAGCCCGGCGGCGTGGCGGGTATCATCGGCCGAGGTGCTCTCCCCGACCGGTTGATAGATGACCCGACAGGGCAACCCCAGCTCGCGGGCCACCGCCTCCCCCATCTCTCCCGCCACCGTCAGCAGTTCAAACGGGACGCTCAGCTCGCACAGTGGCAACAAGGCTTGCCGCGCCCGCTCCTGCGCCTTGGGCACAGCGCCACGGGCCAGCGCCTCGGCCACTACACCGTCACTGCCCTTGAGCCCCACTGCGCCGCCAATCCCGGCGACCGGATTAATGATGAACCCTAATCGAAACATGCCACCCTCCCTTGCGATGGCCACCATTTTTATCTTTTCCCCCCTCTGGGACAAGCAGTGGCGCCCCTGCTAGAATGCGCTGCTTCAATTTTCCAACCAATTTTCAACCAAGGTTCAATCATGCTGGAATGGGTTCTTGATCCCTCTGCCTGGGTCGCACTCGCCACCCTTACCCTGCTCGAGATCGTGCTGGGCATCGACAACATCATCTTTATCTCCATCCTGGTCGGTCGCCTGCCGGAGGCGCAGCGTCAAAAAGCGCGAATTCTGGGTCTGGGGCTCGCCATGGGTACCCGGATCCTGCTGCTGCTCTCGCTGGCCTGGGTGATGCGCCTCACCGATCCGCTCTTCACCGTGCTGGGTGAAGCCATCTCCGGCCGCGACCTGATCCTGCTGCTGGGGGGCCTGTTCCTCATCGGCAAGAGTGCCCACGAGATCCACGTCACCCTGGAAGGGGCGGCCGAGCCGGAAAGCGTCAGCAAAGCGGCCTCGGGCTTTATCAGCACCCTGATCCAGATCGCCATCCTCGATATCGTGTTCAGCCTCGACTCGGTGATCACCGCGGTCGGCATGGCCGATCACGTGCCGGTGATGGTGCTGGCCATCATGATCGCCGTCCTCATCATGATGTTTGCCGCCAAATCCATCGGTGATTTTGTCGATGCCCACCCCACCATCAAGATGCTGGCTCTCTCCTTCCTCACCCTTGTTGGTTTCGCCCTGATGGCGGAGGGGATGGACCTGCACATTCCGAAGGGCTACATCTACTTCGCCATGGCCTTCTCGCTGGTGGTGGAGATGATCAACATCCGCCTGCGCAGCCATCACGACAATAACGGGCAAAATAGCGCGCAGTAACCCTGCCCGCACATGCCCTCGCGACCCCAGCTGTCGCGATCAAAAAGAGCGCCGATCGGGCGCTCTTTTTTTATGGGTAACGAAACGATGAAAAGGTTATTGATCGCTGATGACGATGGCAACCCGGCGGTTGGCGGCCCGGCCCTCTCTGGTCTTGTTATCCGCCAGCGGCATGGTCTCGCCACGGCCATGGATCTCCAGATTGGCTGGCTTCATGCCGACCGAGACCAGCACATCGGCTACCGACTGGGCCCGCTTCAGGGAGAGCTGCTGGTTGTAGCTGCTCTCGCCGGTATTATCGGTGTGCCCATCCACCCGCGCCTTGTCCAACCCTACGCCAAGCAGTGTTTTACCCAGTTTTTCAACGGATTGACGAGTCTGGGGATTGAGCGCCCCCACGTTGTTGGCAAACAGCACCCGGTTGGCCAGATCCAGCGTCCACCCCTCATCGGTCAGATAAAAGCCCTGCTCCTTGAGCACGGCGATTTGCTCCGGGGTCAACCCCTTGGGCGCGCTCTGGCAACCGGCCAGCAGCGACAACATCAACCCCAGCAGGGTCACTTTCAACAGGTGGGTGATCTTCATGGTTTGCTCCTTGTTTATGTTGTTATTCTTGCCAGTCAGGCGATGGTTTGCTGTTCGCTGCGGCGCGCCCGTTTCGCCAGATACATGGCTGCATCGGCCTGATCACACAGCACGCTGGCACTCATGCCCGCCTGATAGACGGCAAAGCCGACACTCACCTCTGCCACCAGCTGACGACCATCACGCAGCGCCACCGGTTCGCTCATCGCCTGCTGGATGCGGCCAATCACCTCTTCCACCTCATGCTGTCGCTGGAGTGGGCCAACCAGCACCGCAAACTCGTCACCACCGAGGCGAAACACCAGATCATCCGGACGCAGTTGATGTTGCACCCGTCTTGAGAGCGCGATCAGCACATCGTCACCGGCGTTGTGCCCCAGCGTGTCATTAATTTGCTTGAAGCGATCGCAGTCGAGATAGAGCAGCGCAAACCCCTCTTGCTCGCCGAGGGAGATGGCCTGCGCGAGCCGCGCTTCAAACAGGGCGCGATTGGGCAGTCCGGTGAGGGCATCGTGAGTCGCCTGATGGAGCAGGCTGGCATTTTCGCGGGCCTGCTGGGCCTGCCAGGCTTGCAGCTCGTCCAGCAGGGAGTTGAAGTCATCCCCCAGCTCGTTAATCTCGACGATATCGGCCGGTGGCACCCGCATCCCCAAGGTGCGCTGTCGGCGTACCGAGTGGGCGACAAGTGCCAGTTTGCGCAGCGGTGCGGTGATGGAGACCTGCATCCGGTCAGCCACATAGAGTGCCACCATGGCGCTCAGCATCAGGCAAACCACCATCACCAGCAGCGCCGAGAGCAAAAACAGCAGCAGGTATTCACCGTGGCCGCGCAGCTCGATGGTGGCGATCTGCTCACCACCCCGCAGCATGGGGAGCTGGACAGGCCCCGGCATCAGCAGTTGGGCCAGATAGTCTTCGAGCGTCACCAGCGGGTTGCTTCTGGGGCGCTCCCAACTGGCAAGCAGCTGACCGTTGGTCAGCACGATAGTGGCTTGGGCCACCTCTTCCTTGGCAACGATACCACTGAGCGCCTCGCTCGCCGCCTCCTCATCGTGGAACACCACCGCCGCCTCGGCGCTGTAGCTGATGGCGCGGGCTACCAGCTCCAGATTGTGGTCGGCGTAAAAACGCACTACCAGCAGGGCCACCAGAGTAAAAAAGAGTCCTGCCACGCTGACGGCTGTGATGGCGGCCACCAGATGGGTTCGCCCCAGGCTCTGACGCAGGGTCAGACGGCGGGGAGCCGCGCTCACCTGTCGTCTCATGGGACCCCCTTGTCGGCATGGGCCAGCTTGAGCACGGCGGGATGCACCCGCACGCCGCTCAGGGCCAGGGCATCGAGGTTTACTTTAAACCGCACCCGCACGCTGTCCGGCGAGGTCTGCAGGCAGAACACCGAGCTGGTGGAACAGTCGTGGTTGTATTCGCTGATGCTGAGCACAGGGTGCCCCTGCAGGCGGGCAAACAGCGCAATCCGGGTCGGCTCGTCGAGCACTCCCAGATAGAGCACATCGCAGTGATCGCTGATGGCCGGATCGCTCGCCTCGTAACGATGGACCTGCACGGTACGGCCATTGGCCTGACGATCGATGGTAAAGAGGGCGCCGGCATATTCGGTCGGCGCCGCCACACACATGCGCAGCACCGCAGGCTCGGTGGGCCAGCGGGTATAACTCATGATATCGAGCACCAGCTCCCTGACCGCCGTCGCCCGGCTCTCTGCGGCCGTTTCCGCCAGCGCGCGGGGCAACAGCAGGCCAAACGCAACCAACAGGAGCGCCAGACGGGCAGTTAAACGGGGGGAAAAGAGTAACAGCATGATCGGGAGGTGGTCGCCTTGACAATACCGCTGCTATGGCATTGCGGTTCGGGTACATGAACCCAGATAGTAAGTTGGCTGACACTGGCCTGACAAGTCTCACCCCGCCATCATCTACCGAGTTCGTGTAAAGAAAACAGAGAGCCCGTCTGGTAACGGGCTCTCTGGTGGCAGGCATCAAGGCGGAAATCACTTCTTGCTGATGCCATATTCCCGCAGCTTGTTGGCGATGGCGGTATGCGACACGCCCAGGCGTTTGGCCAGCTGGCGCGTCGACGGGAAGGCGGGATAGAGCCGGGCCAGCAGCTGGCTCTCGAAGCGCTTCACCGCATCGTCGAGATTCCCCTCAAACCACTCGTCGATCAGCGGTATGGTATCGGCCGCCACCGGCAGGTCGATCTGCTCGGGCCCCAGCTCATCCCCTTCCAGCAGGGTCATGGCACGGTAGAGACAGTTGCGCAGCTGACGCACGTTGCCCGGCCAGCGATAGGCGGTCAGGTAGTCGGCCATGTTGCGGGTAAAACGCGGACGGGGTCGCTGCAACTCGCTGGCAAAGCGGGAGACAAACTGCTGGGCCAGCACCATGATGTCCGCCTTGCGCTCGCGCAGGGGGGGCAGCGCCAGACTGAGCACGTTAAGGCGATAGTAGAGATCCTCGCGGAAGGTTCCTTCGTGCACCAGATCCAGCAACTGCTTCTGGGTGGTGCAGATGAAACGCACGTTGACCTTCACCTCCTGCTCGTCACCGACCCGGCGGAACACCCCATCCTGCAGCACCCGTAAAAACTTGGTCTGCAGATGGGGAGACATGTCGCCGATCTCGTCCAGCATCAGGGTGCCGCCGCTCGCCAGCTCCAGCACGCCGCGCTTGCCCTCGGTGTTGTTGCCAAAGGCGCCGGGGGCATAACCAAACAGCTCGCTCTCGGCCACGTTATCGGGCATGGCGGCGCAGTTGAGGGCCATAAAGGGGTGGCTGGAGCGCAGGCTGGCCCCGTGACAGGCTCGGGCCAGCAGCTCCTTGCCGGTACCGGTCTCACCGACAATCAGCAGCGGCGCGTCCTGCATCGCCAGTTTGCGCGCTTGCGACAGCACCTCTTTCATCTTGGGGCTCTCGGCCTGCAGATGCTCGAAGCCCCCCACTTCCACCGCATGAAGCGCGCTGAAGTGCAGGCCGACCCGACGGGCAGATTTGAGCACCACCACGGCCCCGGCCAGCGCCTGCTTGCCGCGGGCTTCTGCCACGAACAGCGGCATCAGATCTGCCAGATACTCTTCGCCATTGAAACTGAGCTTGCAGGTCTGCGGCTTGATCTCGCTCGCCTCCAGCCAGCGGGTGAAGGAGAAACCCTTGACGAGCGAACCGAGCGCCACGCCGCGTACCTCCTCCACCGGCAAGCCGAGGGTGGTGAGGGCAGACTGGTTGGCCTGGGTCACCTTGCCCTTGCTGTCGAGGGAGAAGACCAGATCCGGCAGCGCCTTGAGCAACGCCTCGATCTCGTGATGCTCTCGCTCGGAAGGCATGTAGGGGATGGTCTTGACGTCGTAGACGCCGGGAATGCGGCGGATCTCCGGCATCAGGTGCTGAAAATCACTGAACTCCAGCTCGGGAAAGTTGAGATAGATGATGCCTGAGGTATCGATTTCGATGCCGCGCAGATCGATATTGTGCTCCACCAAGCGGTCGAGCAGTTCCCGGGTCAGGCCCAGGCGGTCTTCACAGCTGACTTCAAGACGCATTCGGGACACACTTCCTAGCTAACTCTATGAATGAGCGGATAATACAGTCTCGATCCCCCCAGTGCGAGCGCCAGCCCATAAAAATGCGGGCCTGCCCCGCTTTCGCAGGCAGGCCCGGGTCAACCGATGACGCTGGTGTGGGGTGCGATTACCGGAGCAACTGATCGGTACGCGCCGCCATGATGAAGTCGTTGCGGTGTAATCCGCCGATCTTGTGCGTCCACCAGCTGACGGTCACCTTACCCCACTCGGTCAGGATGGCCGGATGATGGAACTCCGCTTCTGCCAGCTCGCCCAGGCGGTTGGTAAACGCCAGCGCCTCCTTGAAGTTGCGAAATGTAAATTCTCGCCGCAGTTGCAGCGCCCCCTCCTCCACCAGCGGCTGCCAGTCGGGAATAAGCTGCATCAGCTCGCGCAGCTCCTCATCGCTCACCTTGGGGGCATCGGCGCGACACGCTTCACACTGTTGGCTGGCCAGTTCGGACATGGGTTACTCCTGCTTGAATTAATGAAAAATTAATGAAAATGAAATAGGGTTGTTTGCTTTTGGTCAGCTCGCCTGTTTGCCAGCGGGAACCTCAAAACGTGGCGGATAGAGGCCAAGCCGACTGGCCTCCGCCAGAGCAGCCATGATCTCCTCCCCGGTCAGCTGGTAGAGATGATCGAGACTCGGCAGCACAAAATAGGTGGGCTGCATGATGTCGATGCGATACGGGGTGCGCAGCACGGTCAGCAGATCGAAGGGTTGCAGCAGCGGCTTGCCACAGAGGGCATAAGCGGTCTCGCCGATGGAGGATAGAATGCCGCCACCGTAGATACGCAGCCCGTCAGGTGTCGCCAAGAGGCCAAACTCCACGGTGAACCAGTAGAGCCGCGCTAGAAAGACCCGTTGTTCCTTGCTCGCCTGTTGCCCCAACTGACCGTAGAGGTGGGTGAAGTGGGCAAAGGCCGGATTGGTCAGCATGGCGCAGTGGCCGAAGATCTCGTGAAAGATATCGGGCTCTTGCAGGTAGTCGAGCTCGTCCCGGCGCCGGATAAAGGTCGCCACCGGAAACTGACGATTGGCCAGCAGGGCGAAGAAGCGATCGAACGAGATAAGCGCAGGCACCGCCGTCACCGACCAGCCGGTCGCAGGCTGCAAGACGGCGTTGATCTCGGCCAGCTGGGGGATGCGATCACGGGGCAGCCCCAGCCTGTCGAGACCGGCCAGATACTCGTTACACCCCTTGCCAGCAAGAGCGGCGAACTGACGTTCGATCAGGATCTGCCAGGTGCCGTGCTCTTCGTTGCTGTAGTGGATCACCCCGTCAGCATCCGGCTGGTGGGCGGTGTAAAAGGTTGCCATAGCGGTTCCATCCTCTGGCGCCATATCAAGGCGCCTTGCCGTTTCATCACGGCTTCACTGTAACGAAATGGCAACAAAAAAAGCAGCCGACTCATGAGTCGGCTGCCTGAAAGAGTTGTAAATAAATTGTGACAACCGCTATTAATCTCCAGCAGCCATCAAGGCTTATTGAGATACCCCGCCAGCTGGCCGATCAGCCGCTTGCGCAGCTCACCGAGTTTGGGTTTCTCGTCCGCACACCAGGGCAGCGGGCGGCACGCCTCTATAGTACGCAGGCCAAGGCGAGCGGTGAGCAGACCGGCCCCCACCCCTTGCGCCGCGCGGGCAGAGAGCTTGGCGGCAAACTCGGCGCCCAGCAAGTCCATCCCCACCTCGGTCACCAGCTCGGTGGCACCGGCGTAGAGCATGTTGCGAAACACCTGACGGGTGAGGCGTATGCGGCTCCAGTAGCCGAGCTCGATGGCGTAGACATCGGCGATATCTTCGATCATCCGCAGGTTGCGCCACAACATCAGCATCATGTCGACGGTGGCGAGCGGGCTCAGCGCAACCAGCACCGCGGCCTCCCCCGACCATTTGGCCACCCGCGCCTGGGCCAGCTTGTCACGCTCGCCGAGTACCAGCTGACTGTAAAGGGTCAGCACTTCCCGATCGCTGTGGCTCTCGTCGAGCTGGGCCAGCCAGGTTTGATACCCCTCGCGCCCCTTGTCGCCACTTTTGACCGCCAACCCTTCGCAAAAGGCCTGCCCCTGCCCGACTCCCTGATGAGCAAGCAGATCTTCTGCGCGCGAGCGCACATCCTGGCGCCGCTTGAGGGTGCGCAGCCGCAGCCACTCGCGCCCCACCACGCTGGCGGTTCCCGCAGCCACCAGCGCCGAGGCTGCCAGCCAGGCGCTGCCCCAGAGCGGGGTGGTGAGGAATTGATCGTAAAGGAAAGCGCCATACTGGCCCAGCGAGAGCAGACCGACCGCCCCCAGCCCCCACGCCAGTAGCCGATGACGGCGGCGCGGTTTGCTGACGAGGGCGCTCTCCACCTCGGTGAACTCGTCCAGCTCGTCGAGACGCTCGAAGCTCGCCTCCTCCAGCCGCTGGGCCGGTGCGGGCGGGCGCTCGTCACTGGTCACCGTCAAGGCAGGCTCAAGGATCACCTTGCCCTGCAGCGGTGGCCGCTCTTTTATCTGATCGTTCATCGCATTGTTCTCCTGTGCGCAGCCTTCGGCTCAGGTGCCAAGACTGCACACCGTTATTCGAGGTGATCCCCGAGCAGAAACTCCAGCGCCGCATCGAGCCGGATATGGGGCAGCGCCTGATGGGGGCTCATGGGCATGGGGCGAAACGCCTGAAAATCAAAGCCCTGATTGTTCCACCACTGCGCAGGCGGAATATGGGGCGGCACCTCCCCGGGGAACAGCAGCAGCGGCTCACCGCTCAGGCTGGTGCCACGGATGGCGGGGAACTCGCGGCCATTGGCCACACCCTTGCCAACTTCGGTCGCCTTGATGGCGGCGAGCGCCAGACACTCGGTGGTGATCCCCTCAAAACGGGCCTGCCCGCGGCCACTGCGCACCAGATGCTGGAGCAGGGAGACCATGGGCACATGCTGTTCGGGGGTGACGTGATCGGCCTTGCTCGCCACAAACAGCAGCTTGTCGATACGGGGCGAGAAGAGTCGCCGCCACCAGTTGCTCTTGCCGTAGGCAAAGCTCTCCATGATGCGGGCGATGGCCTGCTGCATGTCGCCAAAGCTGGCTGCCCCGGCGTTGAGGGGCTGCAGGCAATCCACCAGCACGATCTGGCGATCAAAGCCGGCAAAATGCTGCTCATAAAAACCCTGCACCAGATGCTGCTTGTACTGCTCGAAGCGCTGCTTGAGAGTGGCGTAAAGAGTGCCATCGGCGGGCTCGCTATCAGGCATCTCCCACACCCAGGGGACAAATTGCAGCATGGGGGCACCGGCATACTCCCCCGGCAAGACGAAGCGGCCGGGCTGGATCAGGTGCAGCCCCAGCTCCTGTTTGCAAGCGTGTAGATAGGCGTTGTAGCGCTCGGCCAGCTCAGCCACCGGTCGCTCTTCGAAGCGCTGCTCAGCCTGCCACCCGGGTGTCAGCCAGCTGGCGGCGAGCGCCTGCAGCTCTGGGCGACGAAGTTGCTCGCGCACCTGTTCGCTCCACTGCTCGTAGTTCATCTCCAGCAGCGGCAAGTCGAGCAGCCACTCCCCGGGGTAGTCCACCAGATCCACGTAGAGGGTCGAGATCTCCCCCAGATGTTTGCGCAGGGGATGACGGGTGCGATAACGGATTTCGAGGCGCACTTCGGCCACGCCGCGGGTGGGCTCGGGCCAGGCCGGCGGCTCGCCAAACAGGGCGTCGAGGCCACGTTCGTAGGCAAAGGTGGGAATGTGGGCATTGAGCTGCGGCACCCGGCGGGCGCCGAGGATGCGCCCCTGACGCAGGGCATCCCACAGGGGCAGGCGGCCATCGATGGCCGCGTGTTCCAGCTGGTTGACCAGCGCCGTGATAAAGGCGGTTTTGCCGCTGCGAGAGAGGCCGGTCACCGCCAGCCGAATATGGCGATCCCGCACCCGGTTCACCACGTCGTTCGCCTTGTGTTGCAGGCGAGTCAACTTCTGTTCCAGTTTATTGAGTATCAAGGCTTGACCCGTTCTCCCTTGGTGGTTGCATCTGGATAGCTGGTGTCGATGGTGGCGCATCACGGGAGGCGCCGCCATCGACATGGGGGCTTCAGCAAGCACTACAGCTTGCGAAACTCCCGCTGCAGGGTGAACTCCCTGGAGGTCACCAGCTTCTCGATCCGCTGAACTCTAGGCTCCAGCGCGTCAAGTTCCTGCGCGATGCGGCCCAGCGCCTGATGCGGGGTGATCCCCGCCTGCCAGCTGCGGGCCTTCATCCGCACCTCGGCAAAGTCGGCGTCCTCTTGCGAATAGAGGGTGACCGGCTTTTTGTCGAGCAAGAACCAGGCGGCGATATAGGCGGTGAAGGTGATGAAACCGGCGAAGATGAGGCCACTGATGGCGAGCAACCGCACGATCCAGGTCTCCACCCCGAAATACTCAGCCAAACCGGCACAGATCCCGGCTATCTTGCCACGCTGGGGATCACGATAAAGGTTACGCCCTTCACGACTGACACTGCTCATACCTTGTTCCTCCAACCGGGTACTTCCGCATCCAGAATCGATTCCAGCGCGCCCACTCGCTCCTGCATCTTCTCGGTGCGAGCCAGCAGCCCTTGCAGCTGTTCCCGCTCGCTATCAGCAAGACCGGCGCCAATCCGCCCCTTGGCACGATAGTGCAGCACCAGCCAGATGGGGGCAACCACCACCATGAAGACCACCATGGGAACCATCAATACGCCCAGCAGATCTTCCATCTGTTACTCCCCCTGTTTGCCTTCGCTTTTGCTGTCGCCCTGGCCCAGCTTCTGGCGCATGGCTTCCAGCTCACGACTTATCTGATCGTCCACTTCCAGCTCGGCAAACTGCTGCGCCAGCGCCTTGTCGGACTGACCCAGATCGGCGCGCGCTTCCATTTCGTCGATGCGACGCTCCATCCGCTCAAACTTGCTCACCACCGCCTGGCTCTCGCCACGGGCTACCTGGCTCTGCACATTGAGACGGCTGCTGGCCGCTTCGGTGCGAATAGCCATCGCCTTTTGACGGGCGCGGGCATCTTCCAGCTTGGCTTCGAGCTGGCGGATCTCCTCACCCAGCTTCTCGATACCGCTGTCTACCGCCTGCTGCTCGCGGTAGAGGGTCTCTGACAACTCGGTCTGTTTCTTCTTCTCGATAAGGGCGGCGCGGGCCAAGTCTTCACGCCCCTTGGTCAGGGCCAGCTCGGCCTTGGCTTGCCACTCGTCGACCCGCTCCTGATGACGGGCGACCTGACGGCCAATCTCTTTCTGGCTGGCGAGGAAGCGAGCCAGATTGGAGCGCTCCTTGACCAGCTCGTCCTCCATCTCCTGGATGATCAGGCGCACCATCTTCTGGGGATCTTCTGCCTTGTCGAGCAGGGCCGTCAGGTTGGAATTGATGATGTCGGCCAGACGGGAAAAAATACTCATGATTGCACTCCTGTTATTGGCATCGCGTTGTTTCTCCATTGACAATGGCAACTTGTGTGCCAATCTGGAACAAAATTTAACTTGTTGATTTATATGGGGCAGAATAGCCGAATTGCAAGATGTCTCGCGCAAGAGATGATTAAAATCACCAACTTTTGGTAAGATTGACCAGCTTATACAACTGACAGGGATCACTATGACCACGGCCACGGAAAGCCTGCTGGGGGCATCCAACGCATTTCTCGAGATCATTGAGCAGGCCTCACGGCTCGCCCCGCTGCGCAAACCCGTGCTGATCATCGGTGAGCGGGGGACGGGCAAGGAGCTGATCGCCCACCGCCTACATTATCTCTCGGCGCGCTGGGATCAAAGCTTTGTCACCATCAACTGTGCCACTCTGAGCGAGAGCCTGCTGGAAACCGAGCTGTTCGGTCACGAGGCGGGATCGTTTACCGGCGCGGCCAAGCGCCACCAAGGCCGCTTCGAGCGGGCCGATGGCGGCACCCTGTTCCTCGACGAGCTGGCCACCACCAGCGCCCGGGTGCAGGAGAAGCTGCTGCGGGTCATCGAGTATGGCGAGTTCGAGCGGGTGGGTGGGGCCAAGCCCCTCAAGGTGGATGTGCGACTGGTCTGCGCCACCAACGAGGATCTCCCTGCGCTGGCCGACAAGGGGCAGTTTCGCCACGATCTGCTCGACCGGCTCGCGTTTGATGTGATCACCCTCCCCCCCTTGCGAGAGCGGCGGGAAGATATCCTGATGCTGGCGGAGCACTTCGCCCACAGCATGACCCGGGAGCTGGGCTATCCGCTGTTTGCCGGTTTCTCGCGCAAGGCAACCCAGCTACTGCTGGATTACCACTGGCCGGGTAACGTGCGGGAGCTGAAGAACGTGGTGGAGCGCAGCATCTATCGTCAGGGCAATCCCCAGCTGCCGCTCTCGACCCTGGTGCTCAACCCGTTTGATTCCCCCTGGCGACCACAGGTCACGCAACCTGCGCAAGAGGCCCGAAGCGAGGTACAATCTGCATCCCCCCTCGCCTTGCCGCTCGATCTCAAGCAGGCGGTGGCGGAGTACGAGATTAATTTACTCAAGCAAGCGATGCAGCAATCCCAGTATAATCAGCGCAAAGCCGCTCAACTGCTGGCCTTAAGCTATCACCAGTTCCGTGGCATGCTACGCAAATATCAGCTGCTGGATGGCGATAACGATGCAGAACAAGAGTGAAGGAGCGCGGTTGATGCCGACTCCAGCAACACGCCAGCCTTCGCGCTGGCACATTTGTATCAAAACGTGCGTACAAAACCCCTATAAGAACATGGTTCAACAATGAGAATGCTCACACCCTTGCTGCTGGGTCTGCTGGTGCTGGTCACCGGCTGCCAGAAGCAACCCGAGGCCTCCAAAACCGGACTCATCTATTGTGCTGAGGGATCCCCCCTCTCCTTCAATCCCCATGTTTCCAACTCCGGGGTGACACTGGATGCCAGTGCCCGTCCGCTCTACGACCGCCTGCTGGAGGTGAACCCCAACACCCTGGCGCTGGAGCCGGCGCTCGCCACCAACTGGCATGTCAGCGAGGATGGCCTCACCTATACCCTGACCCTGCGCAAGGGGGTGACGTTTCACCATACCCCCTGGTTCAAGCCCACCCGCACCTTCAATGCCGATGACGTGGTCTTTACCTATGCCCGCCAGCTGGACGAGCAGCACCCCTATCACAATGTCTCCGGCGGCGATTACCCCTACTTCTACAGCCTGGGGCAAGATCTGCTGATCAAGCGGGTGAGCAAGAAGGGGCCGCAGACGGTGGTATTCGAGCTGAATCAGCCGAACGCCTCCTTCCTCGCCACCCTGGCCAGCGACTATGCGGTGATCCTCTCCGCCGAATACGCCGAGCAAATGTTGCAGGCGGGCACGCCAGCCCTGCTGGATAGCCGCCCCATCGGCACCGGGCCGTTCAGCTTCAAGGAGTATCGCCACAACGAGTTCATTCGCTATCTGCGCCACCCCGGCTATTGGGGTGGAGATGCCAAGATTGAACAGCTGGTCTACGACATCACCCCCAAATCCGCCAAACGGCTGGCCAAGCTGCTGACCGGCGAGTGCGACGTAATGAGCACCCCTTCCGCCAGCCAGCTCTCGGTGATCAAGCAAAATCCGGCGCTCAGTCTCTCGGTCCAGTCGGGGATGAACGTCGCCTTTTTGGCCCTCAATACCCGCAAGCCGCCGTTCAACAACGTCAAGGTGCGTCAGGCCATTGCCAGCGCCATCAATATCGACAACCTGCTTCAGGCGGTCTATTTCGATACCGGCCTGCCCGCCAACAGCCTGCTGCCGACCCTCTCATGGGGGTACAACCCCAGCCTGCCCGAGCGCAAACCCGACCTGAAACGGGCGCGCCAGCTGCTCAAGGAGGCGGGGCTGGAGAAAGGATTCGAGATGCAGGTGCTGGTGCAACCGGACGCCCGCCCCTACAACCCGGATGCGGTCAAGACCGCCCAGCTGATCCGCAGCGATCTGGCCAAGGTCGGGATCAAGCTCAAGATCGTGCAACGGGAGTGGCCGGTGATCGAAGGCCGCCTCACCAAGGGGCAGTACGACAGTCTGCTCTCCGGCTGGATTGCCGACAACGCCGATCCGGACAACTTCTTCCGCCAGCTGCTGAGCTGCTCGGCAGTGGAGCGCGGCAACAACTACAGCCGCTGGTGTAGCCCGGCCTTCGATCAGTTGCTGGATGATGCGGTCACCACGCCCCAGCTCTCGTTCCGGCTGCGCAACTACTACTATGCCCAGACCCTGCTCAACGAACAGCTGCCGCTGATCCCGCTGGCGCACGCCTTGCGTACCCAGGTCAGCCGCAGCGACATCGAGGGGCTGACGCTGATGCCCTTTGGCGGCACCTCCTTCAACCAGGCTCACAGGGAGTAAGCATGCTTCTATACACCTTGCGCCGCATCAACCTGCTGCTTATCACTCTGCTGGCGCTGACCTTTGTCGCCTACCTGCTGGACTATCGGCTGATCGGCAATCAGCTCAGCTTCTGGAGCGGCTATCCCGACTTCCTGCGCCGCATTTTCGCAGGTGACCTGGGGCTCTCCAGCGTCTCCGGGCTACCGGTGCTGGACGAGATCCGCCACTACTTCCCGGCGACCCTGATCCTCTGTCTGGCGGCGTTCGCCATCTCGCTGCTGGTGGGCATTCCTCTCGGCACCCTGGCGGCCCTGTCACAGGGAAAGACGCTGGATCTCTCCATCATGACTGCTGGTCTTATCGGCTATGCGGTGCCGGTGTTCTGGCTGGCACTGCTGGTAGTGATGCTCTTTTCGCTGGATCTCGGCTGGTTGCCGGCATCGGGCCAGATCAGCCTGCTCTACGACGTCCCCCCCATTACCGGCATCGCGGTGATCGATGTGCTGCTCAGCAACGAGCCCTGGCGGCAAGCGGCGCTGCACGATGCCCTGCGCCACCTGATCCTTCCGTCACTGGTGCTGGCGGTGGTGCCCACCACCGAGGTGATCCGCCATGTGCGCAGCTCCCTCATCGATGTGATGAAGCAGAACTACATCAAGGCGGCGGCGAGCCGAGGACTCTCCAAGGCGCAGATCGTCTGGCGCCATGGTCTGAAGAACGCCCTGCCGCCGGTACTGCCGCTGCTGGGTCTGCAACTGGGCAGCGTGCTCACCTCCGCCATGATCACCGAGGTGGTGTTCGAGTGGCACGGGATCGGCCGCTGGCTCATCAGCAGCATCGCCCTGCAGGATTACGCCGCCATTCGCGGCGCGACCCTAGTGGTGGCCAGTTTTGTGATCCTGACCAGCGTCAGCACCGAGTTGCTGACCACCCTTATCTATCCGGCACGGCGCAAAGAGTTGTATGCCAAACAAGATTGAACGCGCTCATGGCGTGACCAGGAGCCAGGTATCCTATGCAAGATAAATCGAACATCTATCCCGAGCTCAAGATCCTCTCGCCCCTTGAGCAGACGTGGGCCTCCTACAGCCGCAATCCGCTGGCGATGGCAGGGCTCTGGTGCTTTTTGCTGTTGCTGCTCATCACGCTGGTGGGGCCGCTGGTCGTCCCCTACGGCATCGATGAACAGCACACCGACAAGCTGCTGCTGGCCCCCTCGTGGGCGGCGACCGGCAACATCGACTACTTCCTCGGCACCGACGATCTGGGGCGTGACATGCTCTCCCGGCTGGTGGTGGGGGCGCGCCTCACTTTCGGTTATGCGCTGGTCGTAGTAGTGATCGCCATGGTGGTGGGCTCCGCCATCGGTATCCTCGGCGGCATGAGCAAGGGGCTTAAATCGAGCGTGCTGCACCACCTGCTCGATACCCTGCTCTCCATCCCCTCCCTGCTGATGGCCATCATCATGGTCGCCATCATGGGGCCGGGTTTTGGCAATACCCTGATAGCCATTACGCTCGCCTTGATCCCGCCCTTTATCCGGGCCACCTACAACGCAGTACATGCCGAGATGCAGAAGGAGTACATCACCGCCAGCCGCCTCGATGGCTCGCCCCCCTTCCGGATCATGCGTCTGGCTATTTTGCCCAACATTGTCGAGACCCTGGTGGCCCAGACCACCCGCACCTTGTCGGCAGCCATTCTCGATATCTCGGCGGTCGGTTTTCTCGGCCTCGGCGCCCAATCTCCCCAACCGGAGTGGGGCACCATGCTGGCCGATTCGAGCGACCTTATCTATCTCGCCCCCTGGACCGTCACCCTGCCCGGCATCGCCATCCTGTTCAGCGTGCTGGTGACCAATTTAGTTGGTGAAGGCATTCGTGAAGCACTCAAAGAGGGGAATGACTGATGCCGCTGCTCGACATTCGCAATCTCACCATCGAGATCGACACCCCGCAAGGCAAGGTCAAGGCGGTGGACAAGGTGAGCCTGACCCTGACCGAGGGGGAGATCCGCGGTCTGGTGGGTGAATCCGGCTCCGGTAAAAGTCTGATCGCCAAGGTGATCGTCGGCATCGAGAAGGACAACTGGACGGTACGTGCCGACCGGATGCGCTTCAACGACATGGATCTGCTGACCATGGCCCCCAAGGAGCGCCGTCGCATCATGGGCCGCGAGATCGCCATGATCTTCCAGGACCCCATCAGCTGTCTCGACCCCTCCGAGGAGATCGGCACCCAGCTGGAAGAGGCGATCCCGACCGATTCGTTCGAGGGACAATTCTGGCAGCGCTTCCAGTGGCGCAAGAAGAAGGCCATCGCCCTGCTGCACCGGGTAGGCGTCAAGGATCACCGCAAGGTGATGCGCGCCTATCCCCACGAGCTGTCGGATGGCATGTGCCAGAAGGTGATGATCGCCATGGCCATTGCCAACCAGCCGCGTCTGCTGGTAGCCGACGAGCCCACCAGCGCCATGGAGTCCACCACCCACTCCCAGATCCTGCGACTGCTGGACAAGATGAACAAGCTGGGCAATACCACCATCCTGATCATCAGTAACGATATCGCCGCCATCGCCAACCTGACCGATACCATCAACGTGATGTACTGCGGCCAGATGGTGGAGGTAGGCACACGGGAGCAGATCCTCGAGACCCCGCACCACCCCTATACCGATGCCCTGCTCAAATCGATCCCCGACTTTGACAAGCTGGTGCGCCACAAGTCGCGCCTCGAGACCCTGCCCGGCGTCATCCCGCCGCTGCAACACCTGCCCATCGGCTGCCGTCTGGGGCCGCGCTGCCCCTACGCCCAGAAGCAATGCGTGCAGACTCCGTTGATGAACAAGATCAAGGGCCATCAGTTCAGCTGCCACTTCCCGCTGAACATGGAGGAGCCAAAAAAATGATGATCGTTAATGCCCCCATGAAGGAGCCCCGCTTGTGATCGAGCCATCCCTGTTGCAGGTCAGAGGCCTTAGCAAAACCTACCAGAACCGCACCGGTCTGTTCCGTCGTCAGGCGGTGGAGGCGATCAAGCCCCTCTCGTTCGATCTCGAAGTGGGTCAGACCCTCGCCATCGTCGGCGAAGCTGGCTCCGGCAAGAGCACCCTCGCCCGCATTCTGGCCGGGATGATCGAGCCCACCAGCGGCGACATCGCCATCGACGGCCAGCTGATGGTGCATGGCGATTACCAGACTCGCTGCAAACTGCTGCGGATGATTTTTCAGGATCCCAACACCTCGCTGAACCGCAAGATCCGGGTCGGCCAAATTCTGGAGACCCCGCTGCGTCTCAACACCGAGATGACTGAAGAGGAACGCCGCGAGAAGGTGGTGCAGACCCTGCGTATGGTGGGGATGCTGCCGGATCACGCCCTGTTCTATCCGCAGATGCTCTCCTCCGGTCAGCAGCAGCGGGTGGCGCTGGCGCGGGCGCTGATCCTCAACCCCAAGATAGTGGTGGCCGATGAGGCGCTCTCCACCCTGGATATCTCGGTACGCTCCCAGATCATCAATCTGCTGCTGGAGATGCAGGAGACCATGGGGCTGAGCTATGTGCTGGTAGCCAACGATTTGGGTATCGTCAGCCATATCAGCGACGAGGTGCTGGTAATGCACGAAGGTCGGGTGGTGGAGCGCGGCAAGACCCTCAAGGTGTTTGCCGATCCCCAGCATGAGGTGACTCGCCGACTCATCCAGAACTACAACAACGAATACCGCAAATAGAGAGGCGCTGGCCACCTCCCTTGCCGCTGTGTTTCGCCGAGCTCACTCGGCAGGATCAAAAAAGCCCACTGCATGCAGTGGGCTTTCTGTTACCAGCGTTGCTGCTTAGGCTTGCAGCAGCAGACGGTTGATGCGGGAGACGAAGCTCGCCGGATCGTTCAGCCCGCCCTGCTCGGCCAGCTGGGCCTGTTCGTGCAGCAGGGTGACCCACTCACCGAACAGTGCCTCGTCTTCAATGGTGTCGAGTTTCTTCACCAGCGCGTGATCAGGGTTGAGCTCCAGAATGTACTTCTGCTCCGGTACCGGCTGGCCGGCGGCGCGCATCAGCTTGATCATCTGGGTGCTCATACCGTAAGCGTCGGTGACGATGCAAGAGGGGGAGTCGGTCAGACGGTGAGTGACGCGCACCTCTTTCACTGCATCGCCCAGGCTCTTCTTGACCCGCTCGACGAGACCGGCGTTGGCTTTTTCGGCCTCTTCCTGCGCCTGCTTGGAGGCTTCGTCTTCCAGATCGCCGAGATCCAGTTCGCCACGGGTGACGGAGATGAGCTGCTTGCCGTCGAACTCGGTCAGGTGGCTCATCAGCCACTCATCCACACGCTCCCACATCAGCAGCACTTCGACCCCCTTCTTGCGGAAGATCTCGAGGTGCGGGCTGTTCTTGGCAGCGGCATAGGAGTCAGCAGTGATGTAGTAGATCTTCTGCTGGCCTTCCTTCATGCGGCCAACGTAATCCTCAAGAGAGACGGTCTGGGCTTCGCCTTCACCAGCGGTGCTGGCAAAGCGCAGGAGCTTGGCGATCTCTTCGCGGTTGGCGTAATCCTCGGCCGGGCCCTCTTTGAGCACGTTACCGAACTCTTTCCAGAACTTGGCGTACTTCTCGGCATCGTCTTTCGCCAGCTTGGAGAGCATGTTCAGCACGCGCTTGGAGCAAGCCTTGCGCAGAGAGGCGGTCACCTTGTTGTCCTGCAGGATTTCACGGCTGACGTTGAGCGGCAGATCGTTGGAGTCCAGCACCCCTTTGACGAAACGCAGGTAGGTCGGCATAAACTGCTCGGCGTCGTCCATGATGAAGACGCGCTGTACGTAGAGCTTCAGACCGTGCTTCTGCTCGCGGTTGTAGAGGTCGAACGGAGCGCGGGCCGGAACGTAGAGCAGGCTGGTGTACTCCTGCGCCCCTTCCACCCGGTTGTGCCCCCACAGCAGCGGATCTTCAAAGTCGTGGGCGACGTGCTTGTAGAACTCCTGATACTCCTCGTCCTTGATATCTTTCGGGTTGCGGGTCCACAGTGCAGTGGCGCGGTTGACCTGCTCCCACTCGCCCGGGGTGCCGACGATGGTTTCGCCATCCTCTTCGCGATCCGGGGTACCCTCTTTGAACATCTCGACAGGTACGCTGATGTGATCGGAATATTTGCCCACCACGGAGCGCAGACGCCAGTCGTCGAGGAACTCGTCCTCTTCGGCACGCAGGTGCAGGATGACATCGGTACCGCGACCCTCTTTGGTCACATCAGCGACGGTGAAGGAGCCTTCCCCTTCCGATTCCCACTGTACGCCCTGCTCCGGAGCAGTACCGGCGGCGCGGGACACCACGGTCACCTTGTCGGCCACGATAAAGGCGGAGTAGAAACCGACCCCGAACTGACCGATCAGCTGAGAATCCTTGCCCTGATCGCCGGAGAGATTTTTGAAGAATTCTGCGGTGCCGGACTTGGCGATGGTACCCAGATGCTCAATCACCTGATCACGGGTCATACCGATCCCGTTATCGGAGATGGTCAGGGTACGCTTCTCTTTGTCCACCACCAGACGCACACGCAACTGGCCGTCGTTTTCGAACAAAGAGGCATCGGAAAGCGCCTTGAAGCGCAGCTTGTCCGCCGCATCGGATGCGTTGGAGATCAGCTCGCGCAGGAATACTTCTTTGTTGGAGTAGAGGCTGTGAGCCATCAGGCTCAGCAGTTGTTTGACTTCAGTCTGAAAGCCGTGGGTTTCGGCATGAACACTTTGGGTCATGGACCAATCCTCAGAAACATCGGGTTGAACATACGCCCAACCTAGATGGGGACAGCGATCCAAATATCAAGGGGGCGAATGTGCAATCCTGCTCATTCGCCCCCTGTTGGCGTGTAACCGCCGATTTTATGTTCAGTTTTTCGTGACTTGCCTGCCGCCACCCGCCCCTTACTTGAGGCGCTGGCGCCCCATCAGGGAGTGGGAGAGCGTGGTGCCATCCACCAGCTCCAGCTCGCCCCCCACCGGCACGCCATGGGCGATGCGGCTTACCTCCACCCCGGCAGCACGGGCCATATCAGCGATATACCAGGCGGTGGCATCCCCCTCGATGGTGGGGTTGGTGGCGAGGATCAGTTCGTTGATCGCCTCATCCTTCAGGCGACGCTCCAGAATATCGAGCCCCAGCTCCTCGGGGCCGATACCATCGAGCGGCGACAGATGGCCCATCAGCACAAAGTAACGACCGGAAAACTGGCCGGTCTGCTCGATGGCGGCCACGTCCGCCGGGCTCTCCACCACACAGAGCAGACCATTCTCTTCCCGCTTGGGATTGGCGCAGATATCGCAGCGATCGTTCTCGGTAAAGGTGCGGCAGTGGCTGCAATGACCAATCTCGGTCAGGGCGCGGGAGAGCAACTGGGCCAACCGCAAACCGCCGCTGCGCTCACGCTCGAGCAGGGTAAAGGCCATCCGCTGGGCAGACTTGGGCCCCACCCCAGGCAATACCTGCAGGGCTTTCATCATCTCATCGAGCAGGGGACTGAACTTCATAACACTCCTTACACGGGCCTGCCCCTCGCCACCACCAGGGCCACGACGGGTCAGCAAAACAGGATAACGCCATTGGCGCAGGACTATACCCGAGCCCGCCGCCCATCGCCATCGGCTTGCCCACAGCGCTCGCAAAAACGCGGATAGCAAAAAGCCCTGATGGAAACATCAGGGCTTTTCAATCTGGCAGTGCATGTGGTGTGAGCGTCAAATTCGCAGCAGCAAATCATCGACTATTCTGCATTGCCACTTTTTAAGACGAACCGCGACACAGGACAAACCAAGCGAGGTTTATCGCTCTGCACTGCTGGCACCCACATTAGGATGGCGCTTAAAAACAAAAAACCGACCATCAGGTCGGTTTTTGCAATGTGGCGGTGAGGGAGGGATTCGAACCCTCGATACGTTGCCGTATACACACTTTCCAGGCGTGCTCCTTCAGCCACTCGGACACCTCACCAAATTTTGGTCTGTGGTTTAACGTGTTCAGCCAACACGGTATTCGCTGCGCTGTTGCGCTGGAACGGGGCGTAATGTAAGGGATACGATGGCTTTTGGTCAATGCAATTTTTTACTTTTTGCGTTCGTTTGCTCAATATCCGAACCAAGTGACCAAAAATATGCCGTTTCGTATCCCTTTCAATCAATTTACTGCCGCTTCGTGCAAATGTTCACCTTTGAGCGCCTCTTCCAGCGAGCCGTAAAATTCCAGCTTGCCGGGCTGCGGCCGCACTTTGGCACGGGCCAGGGTCTTGAGCGGTTGGAACTGCAACTCGGCCACCCGCAACTCGACACCGGCTTTAGCCATCTGCTTGCCAAAGTGGAGGAAGGCTGACAGGCCGCCCGCATCGAGGATGGAAACCGCCTCCATCTGCAACACCAGCACCTTGTGCCCTTTCACTTGCGCTTCCAGCTCGGCAAAGACCCGTTCGGCCGCTGCGAAGAAGAGCGGGCCGTTGATCTTGTAGAGCAGGCCATTGTTCGGCACCTCATGGGCATAGCGCTTGTGTTCGGCCAAATCGTGCAGTTTGGTCATCTTGGCGATTTCGCGCATAAAGAGCAGGGAAGCCAGGATCACCCCGAAAGTGATGGCGATGACCATGTCGAAAATGACGGTGAGCGACAGGCAGACCAGCAGCACCAGCACATCGGATTTGGGCGCGCGACGGATCAGCTCCACCACCTTGTGCGCTTCACTCATGTTCCAGGCCACGATGAGCAGCAAGGCAGCCATGGCCGAGAGCGGCAACCAGGAGAGCCAGGGGGCCAGCACCAGAATGGCGGCCAGCACCACCAGCGCATGGACGATCCCCGAGACGGGGGACGTAGCGCCGGCACGCACGTTGGCGGCAGAGCGGGCGATGGCGGCGGTAGCGGTAATGCCGCCAAAGAAGGGGGCGAAGATGTTGCCAAGCCCCTGCCCCACCAGTTCGGCGTTGGAGCTGTGTTTGCGACCGGTCATGCCATCGAGCACCACGGCGCAGAGCAGCGACTCGATCGCCCCCAGCATCGCCATGGAGAAGGCGGCAGGCAGCAGCCGCTCAACAGCCGCCAGGTTCCATTCAACTGGCAAGCCATCCGGTCCGGGCAAGGCCCAGGGCATCACCAGGGTCGGCGCGATGGGCGGGATCCCCATCCCCTGGGTGCCATCAGCCAGGGTATAGCTGAACTTGCTGCCGATGGTGGCCACATCCACCCCAAAGTAATGGAGACCAAAACCCAGACCTACCCCAACCAGCACTGCGGGCAGGTGGCCAGGCACCGGCAGACGCAGGCGTGGCCAGAGCAGCAGCACGGCCAGCGTTGCGACCCCCACCAGGGTATCGCCCCACTGCCAGCTTGGCAGGGCGGCGGCCAGCGCTTCGACCTTGCCCAGATAGGTTTCCGGCATCTCGGGCACGCTCAGTCCAAAGAAGTCCTTGACCTGCAAGGTGGCGATCACGATGGCGATACCACCGGTAAAGCCCAGCGTCACTGACGGGGGAATGTACTCGATAAGGCGGCCAAGACGGGCCATCCCCATCGCCACCAGAAAAAGGCCGGAGATGAGCGTCGCCATCAACAGACCACCGACCCCGAACTGCTGGGCGACAGGATAGAGGATCACCACAAAGGCAGCGGTCGGGCCGGAGATGGAGTAGCGGGAGCCACCGGTCACGGCGATCACGATTCCGGCAATGATGGCGGTATAGAGACCGTGTTGCGGCGGCACACCGCTGGCGATGGCCAGCGCCATGGCGAGCGGGATGGCGATGATGCCCACCGTCACACCGGCGATAAGATCACGGCCGAAGCGGGCCATGCTGTAGGGTTCATCAATACAGGACTGGCGTAAGGCTATGGCGAGCTTCACGCTATTTAAAGAGGCTTGCTTGTGCATGTATATCGTAATACCAGAAGAGGGAGATAAAGGCCGGAGAGATCCGGCGCCCGATCATCATCAAGGGCCGGCAGGGCTGTCGACGCGGCGATGGTATCCTGCGTAACCTTACTCCAGACGGGCCATTTTTTCGATGGGCAGGATCAATGAAACACGCGCTCACCCATTATTTGGCCTATTTGCCGCCAAATCGCCGATCTTGACTCCAGCTATCCCCCTTTTAGCGACAAAGATTACCATTTGAGCTTCATCGGGTTGCCAGCACGTTCGCGACATCATGCTGTCATCATCAGGTTGATGCGAACCGAACCAATGCCCCCTGCGCCGGTTGGGGGGAGCGATGGCAAGGGACTGATTGTGCTGAAAATAAACCGCAAAGCGCAACTTTTGGGCAAACAGTCTGAAAATCCCGTTTTCGGGAAATTCGCGGGTTGACACCCGCCGCCCTGGTCATTAATATTCGCCCCGTCTTAACGAGACAGGCAATTCCTCCTTAGTTCAGTCGGTAGAACGGCGGACTGTTAATCCGTATGTCACTGGTTCAAGTCCAGTAGGAGGAGCCAATTCCCTCGTAGTTCAGTCGGTAGAACGGCGGACTGTTAATCCGTATGTCACAGGTTCAAGTCCTGTCTTTGGATTGAGAAAAGAGCCCAGTTTTATAACTGGGATTTTTCGTATCTATCTATCCATTGTTTCAAGCTGAGCCAGCTACCCCTCACCGCTTGCTCTGCCACATTCCCCTCGCAGTGAACGATCCACTCTCCCTGTTTTCTCTCAACTCAAATTCGACTGACGATTACTCCGGTCCCTATCCGGTCAGCTCAGCTGGTAAATGGGTCACGATTTAGCCCAAACCAGAAGTCATACCCTCCCCTGACGTAAATCCCCCCAGAAAAACCCTCCGGTCACAGCTTCCGGTCTTTCTGCTGGGAGACCATGGGGATGCTCAGACCGGAGCAAGTGGCTCTGGCGTGGAGATAGCGTAGATTGAAAGATGGAGCCGTCATTCCGCACCTAATTTTGGCTTTTTCAAAGCTTGACGGCGATCGGCCATTCTGATCTATTACTCTCTTTTGCAGGTAGATCATCATGGCCGCTATCGCTATCCGTAACCTCGATCACCTTGGTTTGGTCGCCGCACTCTGCCAAGAACTGGGAATTGCCCGCATGATTGATGCGGTGCTCCCCAAAACACCGCCTTTCAAGGTCTCACACGGTGACGCTTTGGTGGCCATGATAGTGAACGGCCTCGGCTTTCACAGCAGCACCCTGCACATGTTCCCACAATTCTTCGCTAACAAGCCGGTTGAGCGCCTGATTGGCCCCGGGATCTGTGCAGATGATCTCAATGATGATGTGCTCGGGCGCTGTCTCGATGCCCTCTTTGAGGCCGATGTCAGCACCTTGTATCAAGTGATGGCGGCGCAAGTCGTTGAGCGACTGGGGCTCAACAGCACCGCAGTGCACCTCGATATCACCAGCTTCCACGTCGATGGCGCCTATGACCAGGCCGATGGGGACACGATCGGTAAGCTGCAATTGGTGCGGGGTTATAGTCGAGATCATCGGCCAGAGCTGAACCAGGTTATCCTGGAACTCATCTGTGAAAATCAGGCCGGGCTACCCATCTACATGCAGGCCCTCAGTGGCAACAGTAACGACACCAAAGCCTTTGCCCAGACTGTTCGTCGCCACTTGAGCAGCCTCAAGGCTGCGCAGGATTGCCGTTATCTGGTCGGCGATGCAGCACTGTATTGTGCCGAGACCTTGCAACTGCTGGCGCAACAGCAGCAACTGTTTGTCACCCGGGTGCCGGTCACGTTGAACGAGGCCAAGCAGGCCGTGGCAACGATTGGCACCCAGTCGCTGGTTGCGCTGGGCAATGGTTATCATGGCTGTTGGCAATCCGCCCATTATGCCGGCGTCGCGCAGCGCTGGTTGCTGGTGCGCAGCGAACAGGCCAGCAACCGTGAGCAGCAAACATTGGCTAAAAACCTGCTTAAAGAGAGCACCCGCGAGCTCAAAGCCTTCGCCAAATTGTGTGCCAAACGCTTTGCCTGCCAAGCGGATGCACAGGCCGAATTGAGTCGTTTTAGCGCCAGCTTGATGCTGCTGCAACTGGATGCCGAGGTGGTGAGTGACCCCGTTTATGCCGGTTGTGGCAGACCGAAAAAGGGGGAAGCACCGGTCAGCTACCAGTTTCACATCAGTGGTGTGGCGGCAACCAGCTTGGCGCAAGTTGAAGCGGCTCGCAACCAGACCGGGGTGTTCATCCTGGCGACCAATGACCACAGCGACACGCTGACCATGGCCGAACTGTTGGCCACCTATAAGGCACAGCAGAATGTCGAGCGAGGCTTTCGTTTTCTCAAGAGCCCGGAATTTTTAACCTCCTCACTGTACCTGAAAAAACCGGAACGAATTGAAGCGTTGCTGATGGTGATGACCTGTAGCCTGATGATTTATGCGGCCCTGGAGCACCGGATCCGGCAGGGGTTAGTGGCGCAGAACCGCAGTGTGGCAGATATGAAAAAGAAGCCGACCCAGCAGCCAACCGCCCGTTGGATCTTTTTGCGCTTTGGTGGCATCCATGAGTATCGACTGGGAGAAGCCCCGCCTCAGATAACGGAGCTAACAGGAGACCAGCAGATCATTTTGGAGGTATTGGGTGAACGCTACCGACAAATTTATTCCTAAATCAGGTGCGGAATGTAGG
>NZ_JBFOCU010000003.1:0-1573 GCF_040907945.1 Aeromonas sp. s11
TTCGCCGCCAGTCTAGGAGAGGCCATCAACAGGGACTATCGGGATTGGTCGCGATTTTTGTACTGAGCGCGGCGTGCTATCTCGCTGACCGAAAACCTAAAAAAAGAGAGCCACCAACTTGCACTGAGCCCCCTATAGCCCACTCCCGCCAGAATAAAAAAACGGACACCCGAGGGTGTCCATTGGTATCAGTTCTCGTGCTATCTGGTCACGCCAGATCGAGGCCGCGCATCTTCAGACGGATATCAACCTCTTGCGGCTTGTCGGCACCGCCCGACCCTCTTGCCAGATCCAACGCATCCAGCAGCCCCTTGCTATGGCCGCTTTGTTCTCCCAACTTGGCCTCTTCCAGTACCCGCCTGGTGACTCCCCGCTCATCTTTGGCACTCAGCAACACCCGCATATCCGTCGCCTTGTTATAGAGGATCTCCTGCTCATCCCCTTCAACGGATATGTCGCTGACATCGATCCCCGAGCGGCCAAATACCGTGGAAATAGTGCCTGAACCACCAAAGCTGGTGGCCACCTTGGGATCCCGGGAGGTGGAGAAATAAGCGGCATCATGACCGACTTGCCCCTCTGCCACCCCGCTGAACGCATCGCCACCGTGGGTACCGCGGAAGGTCTTGACCAGCTGCTCGGCGGGAGTGCTTTTTTCAAAAGCAGCAGACATGCCCTGATCGATCAATGCTTGCCCTGCATCCAGCTGCTTTTCCTGACGCAGCGAGCGATTCAGGTGCTGGTATTCGCCATTGGTGTAGAGACCAAGCGCCATGACTTCAGCATCGCTGTAAAAACCGTGGGGCTGTTCACCCAGATATTGTTCAGCCTCCAGGCCAAATTGATTCTGCAAGCCCTCAGCCAGCGCCTTGTCGGCGGGCTCACCTTTAACTTCGCTCTCGACGGCATAGCGTAATTGGGCAACCTCATGCATCAGGTCGTTCAATCCGGCTGCAACCTCACCAAGTTGCTCCTGCGTGGCGGAGCTCACCCATTCGCTGGCCTGCCTGCCCGTGGTTCCCCATTGCTGCAGAGCAATCCCGCCCAAATTCAGTTCAAGCAGGCGGGCGGCCTGATGAGTGGTTGCCTCGATTTTTGATCCATCACGAATACCGCTCAGGGCAGTGACCAAGGAACGCAGAGCACCGTTGCCAGTCGCCAGAGTAGTGTGGTCCTTGCGCAGTTGTTCAGCATTGATACTTTTCAGCTCGCTTGTCTTGTCGAGCGCGCTCAGGGTATAGGGCAGTGCCTTTTGCAAAAAAAGACGTTTCTGATCCGCCATGGAGAGGTTTTCTGCTACCTGAGTCTTCGGCGCAGCGGCACTCTTTCCACTCCCCAGCAGGTTGCCAATCCACTCTTTGATAGCCACGAACGGACGGGCCAGTTGGGCCCCCAATCGCGAGAGCAGCCCCTGCCCTTTCTGCGGTTCGCTGCGGTTGCCCAGCAAGATCGCATCTTGTCCGGTGGCAACCTGACGTGCCTCCAGCTGGCCCATCCGGCCAACCCCTGTGGTTGCATCACTGTGGTGAGCGACGGCCTGTGTGCCGACGGTGTTTGCTTGAATCTGCATGAT
>NZ_JBFOCU010000030.1:0-7424 GCF_040907945.1 Aeromonas sp. s11
TAAATAACTGATCCCAATAGTGCTACACCTTCGCTGTGCCATAGCCATTCCCCGGGAAAGGAGACACGGTATCCATGAAGTGTTTCACTCGGGCCAGCAGGTTTGCCATCCCTCTGCATTGATGATTGCGCGTGATGGTTTCATGTAACTTGTGCCATAGCCGTTCTATGTGATTAACCCAAGGGCTGTAAACTGGCTGGAACACCAGGCAGAACTTGGGATTCTTCTTCAACCATCGCTCGGTCTGTTTGCTTTTGTGAATGATGTAGTTATCGAGGATCAACGTGATGGTTTTGGCTCGTCGGTAGTGGTGGCGCAGCTTTTCCAGCATGGCAATAAACAGCGATGAGTTTTTCTTGATCCCGCTGACGTAAAGTACCCTTCCGTTGCCTGCGTGGAGAACGCCTGCCAGATAATGCTTGGCATTCTGCCCCGGTGTGACAACCCGCTTTTGCTGCGCTCTGAACATCCAGTCGGCTCCTAATTTGGGATTGAGGTCTATATCGACTTCATCCTCATAAAACACCGGATTATCGGCATCACAGCGGGCCAGCGCGGCGTCGATATTCGCCATTTTTTCCTGATAGGCTGGGTCTTTTATCCGCAAGGTCGGCACGGGCCTGCGCCAGACAATGCCCATACGAGGTAACCATCGGCGGAGCGTGGAGGCTGCCACATTGAGCCCTGTTAACCGATTGATTTTTATAGCCAATAGTTCAGTACACCAACGGCTGCGCTGATAACCAAAATCTTGCGGAGAAAACTGCATGAGCAGCACCAGTAAGGTGACAATCTTGGCGATAGGTAAGACTGGGGCACGGCCAGCCGGTAAGGCTTCTAGCGCATCTATGCCTTCATCTCGATACCACCGAAGCCAACGACCGATGGTCGAGCGCGCAGCGCCGGTAAGGTGATGAACATCGGTGATCGTGCGTCCTTCATGTAACAGCAAGATGGCCATCAAGCGACGAGCATGTCCTTTATCACGGGTGGCATGGATGATTTTGTGAATGCGGCGCCGTTGTGGTCGTGGCAGAGGTGGTAGGATAGGCATCAACTCAGTCCTTTGGGTGTGGCTTGTTTTGTTTAGCGACTAATCAGATCGCACAAACTGGACTGAGTTCCCTTCCTCCGGTGATCTACTATTCGGAACAGCTATTTAGATAGATTGATTTTTGCAAATGGTGAACGTTATCCAGTCTTAATGGGCAATGATGGTATGCCTCATTTTCTTGCAACCCTCTGGGTGACAACAAAACTTCGTAGCAGCTTGTCGGTGAATACCATTTCAAATCGCCTAGGTGCATTAAAGTGGTTTCTTCAATGGGAAGAAAATAAACACAGAGACCTGTTCTCTGAGTTTCAGAAAGGTAAGTTTCTTAGCGACACTGACATTGACAACATCAGAGAACATCTCAGTCATGATATTTCTCATTTCAAAGGCTTAGCTAAAAGCAAAAAAACCAGAGATAAGGTCATTGATTTATTTAACACCCCAAGACTAATCAGTGTCACCCCCACAGTGGGACGTAATAACATTTACAATCGTGTGACAGCTATTGCAAGTTATTTAGATTTCATTGCTAGAGTAGCTGTACAGAACTGTAATAGCACTAAACTACTCACAGAAATTAACAGTATGAATAAGCGCATACTGGATGTTCGCCCTAAAGGCAAAGGTAAGAATGTTGTAGACAAACTGGATGGTAAAGATTTGCCTGATGGATTAATTGAGGAATTTATGGCTGTGGCACAATTCGACCATCCAAAGAATCCATTCAAACATGCTTCGACAAAAAAACGAAATCATCTTATGTTTTTACTTTTAAAAGAACTAGGCATACGGAGAGGTGAGTTACTCTCACTATCTATTGAATCGAATTTTTTAATGCTTCACGGGCCAAATAAATTCATATGGGTAAAACGTCACCATGATGACATATATGATCCTCGCAAAAATCAGCCTGTAGCAAAAACGAAAGAAAGAATGTTGCGAATTAGAGATGAAACTGCGGCCCTCATTGATGACTACATCATAAATATACGAGCAAAGACTCCTAACGCGAACAAGCATCCATATTTGTTTGTTACACATAGGAAGGGAAAAACGCAAGGACTGCCAATCTCGACCAGTACATTTGATAGTATCATCGTGCCAACAATGAAATCTGTAGATGAGCGGTTCAAATCAATACACCCACATTATTTTAGGCATAACTGGAACCAGTGGTTCTCAGAAATAATTGACAAGAACAATGTTCTATCTAAAGACCCGAACAACAACCGTACGTTTATTTCACCTAGTGAAGAAGCAAAAAGCCGAATGCATCAAATGGGGCACACATCAGAAAGTTCTGCCAAACCATATGTTGAACGTCATATTCGCAAAAAAACAAACAAGCTCGTACTCGAAGAGCAAGAAGAACTACAGAGACAACTTATTGAATCTCAAAGAATAGAGGGTACAAATGAATAAATATGATTACATTGAGGAAGAAAATGACGATTTCCCATCAAGGTTTAGCTCAAAAAAATTAGTATCAAAAGATGGTTACAGCTTTGATTTTCACTCAGAGCGCTGGATGTTGAATAAAGATGTCAGCATTGCATTCATGCCGGATGTTTTATCTATGGAACCAAAACTGCTAGATGGATTTAAAAAAACACTAGCAACCTATGCTGAAGAACAATCAGCACACCATACATCCAATATGTATCTACGCTTCCAACGACTATTGCGAGACACTAGATTCAAAAAACTAGATGAGGATGTATTACTCAATTGGCGAGCAATGCTTGATAAAAGTCATGAATGGTACTTAGGTTCACTCCGTGGCTTTCTTGTTAGCTGGAATGAATATGGCTATTATGGTGTAACAACAGAGATGGTGAAAACACTAGAAATACTAACTCTATCAGGAAACAAGAAAGGAGTATCTGTTGCTAATCGTTGCCCTGAAACAGGTGCCTTTACTAACAATGAGGTACTTGCATTAAATCATGAACTTATTCGCTTATTCAGGGATAACTATATCTCATTTCAATGCTATGCATATGTGAGCTTATTGCAAGCTACAGCTAGACGCCCCACACAGTTACGACAAATAAAGGCTGCCGATTTATTTAAAGAACATGATCACAGTAAGAATGTGACAAATTTTTACCTCAATATACCGAGAGCAAAGCAGCGCGGTGGTGGGTTCCGTTTCTCTTTTAAAAAATTTCCAATTACGGAAGAGCTCTATCTAACGTTGCGTAATTTAATTAGAGATGAAACAAAGAAGTTTGAATCAAAATTCTCAATAAAATTGACTGCTTCTCAAGCAACAAAAATCCCATTATTTATTGATTGGGAAATGGTTTTTGAGTTAGCGGCGCAAAGAACATCATTGACTGATGAGTTATTAGAAACTGACATTTTCAATATGTCATCAATAGATCTAAGAAATCACCTGCTAAAAAATTTCCAAAGAAAACAAAAAGCTATTTCTGAAAGAACAGGAGACTATATTCATATAACGGCTCGGCGGTTTCGTCATACAAGAGGAACAAACCTTGGTCGAAAAGGTTTGGGGCCGTTGATCATAGCGGAGGCATTGGATCACAACGATACACAAAATGTTAAGGTCTATACAGAAAATACCGCAGATACCGTGACCTATATTGACAAGGCTATTGGTAAACAACTGGCTCCCTTTGCTAATGCATTCCTAGGTCGCATTATCGTTGACTTAGAGCAGGGTGAGCGAGGACATGACCTTGCTGCTCGCATACCAAACAAGGATAACGATATCGTAGGAGCATGCGGCACCAATGACTTTTGCATTAAGGGGTATGAAAGTTGTTACACTTGTGAAAAATTCAGACCATTATTAGATGCTCCTCACGAGAAATTCTTATCCCATCTATATGCGGAGAAAGAGGTAAGGTTGAAAACGACAAAAAGTGAAGAGTACGCGGCAACAAAAGATAGGCTAATTTTAGCAGTTGAATGGGTTGTGCAGAAATGCTTTGAACTGAAACAACAACGAGCATGAGGATAATCAGTGGACAGTAACATTTTTCATTTTAAGCCTGCGATAGAACTGAATTCAGAAGCGAACCTAGAAAAGTTCATTCAAAGTAGCAAAAACAAATTAACTGTTTTCGGTGAAGATTGCTGGGATCATAATTTATGGCACACTTTTCACAATACTCGCCGTGTTGTTGCCCGTTTCTCCACAAATTTAGAGCCATCAACTTCCTATAGTTTCTCTCCCCTAGGTGCACCATTTATTGATTTTGCAAAAGCATACATTCGCTACATTTACGCATTAAAACCCATAACAAATCTTCACAGACATTTCGAAGCTATTCGAATACTTGAAGAAGCATTGATTCAATCAAAACATAAAGCAGATATTCTGATGCTCGATGGCCTAGTTTTAGAAAGGCTAGGCGATATCTTTAATAGACGCATATCAAATCTGGCAGGTCGAAATAAAGCGGGCTATCAAATGGAGCTTCTTCTTAATTTCTGCCGTGACAATTTTATAACACCGAGTCTTCCTGGGTGGTCAAATCCATATCAAAAAGTAAAAGATTTAATTATTCAACTTGATGAGAATGGAAAAGAACATCGTAAAAATAAATTGCCCTCAGAAGAGGATATGATGTTATTTGCTAAGTTATTTCATGACGCGCCTTCATTAGGTATTGAAGCAGAATATTTTACTTCTGTAATAGCATTGCTCATGCAAGCGCCATCCCGATGCTCTGAGTTATTCTCATTGCCTATAGATTGTACTGTATGGGAGGAGAATCGCAGTGGAGAACTTAAACTTGGAATACGTTGGGTGCCTGCCAAAAATGGCAACGAAGGGATTAAATGGGTTCCTACTGTCATGCAAGATGTAGCTTTGGAAGCTATCGAACGATTGAAAAAAATTAGCATGCCTGCACGGGAGGCAGCGATGTATGCAGAAACGCATCCAGATAACAATGGGAGTATGGCGTATATCAGTAAATTGGTTAACTGGCCTTTTGTTGATAACGCAAAAAAAGTTAAGGCCTCAGAGGCTTTGTTACTATATAGAGACCGTGAGTTACATGCGGAACATGATGTTATTCAACACTCGTTTGTTTTACCTACGGTGAACATAATTAATGCAAGGATTTCTAAGTCTGAGGCCAGAAAAGGAGGCCTCCTTTGGAAGAAACATAACATATTACGAGAGGATGGCTCACAACCCGATATAACATCCCATCAAGCTAGGCATTGGCTAAGTACCAAAGCTGAACGGGGTGGGATGGATGAATTGACGCTTGCAAACTGGGCAGGGAGAGCAAGAGTTGCTGATAATGCCAGCTATGATCATCGCACAGAAGAAGAAAAGTCCAATGCAATTGCAGTTATTACTATCCCTGAAAATGCAAACACGTTGGACAAAATAAAATGTAACCTTCCAATTAGTTTCGAGGAAATCGGAAAGAACCTTACTGGTGCAGCGATAGTAACAGAGCTAGGCGTGTGTGAGCATGATTTTGCCATGATTCCATGTCAGCGAAACGGTGACTGTGAAACCTGCAAAGAATTGGTCTGTATCAAAGGCTTCCGTAGCTCATTGGAGCTGTTGAAAGTACGAGAAGTTCAAGTGGCAGCTCAACTCGAAAAAGCACAGCAAAGCCATAAAATGGGGGCCTTTGGTGCTGACCGCTGGGTTAGCTCACACGGTTGGCGACTTGCTCATATTAGAACAAAGATCCGGCTATTAGAGGATGAAAATGTTCTTGATGGCACCCCCATTCGTATTCCTGATGTATATGATCCATCGCCAGCCAAGGTTGTTCTTTTAGAGAAGGGACTTAATATTGAAGTTCAATCGCCTGACTCTATCGATTCTAAAGCTTTTAATATTATGGGTGATTTGTTATGCCTAAAATAGTTATCACAGAAAAAAAATCTGCCTAATATACTAGGTCTAATTAATACTTGGGAAGGAAAGTTAACTTGGGACTTGCTCTGTAAAAAAGTTGCCATAATGATTGATGTTAAAGGTGGCGTCCAACGTCAATCATTATCCTCTTACAAAGATATTCAAGATGCATACTCGCGAAGAAAGACATTTTTAAAAGAACTTTTTTCTCAACCTGAGCCTACCAAAGAGCGTGATGTAACGCTTGAGTATCCAGGGCAAGATCGCGAACGTTTTTTAAGCAGGGCACGAGGATTTGACCGACCGAACAGGGTGTGATCTTATACTCTCTTTTACGGGAGTTTCGTCATGAACCATCAAGCGGCATTTACCCAATTCTTCTCCGAACTTGAAGACCCTCGTCAGACAACCAAAATCGCGTACCCCTTCTTCGATGTGGTTTTTCTCACCGTCTGTGCTGCTATTGGTGGAGCTCAAGGTTGGGAAGATATCGAGCTTTTCGGCGAGGCACATCTGGAATGGTTTCAGCGTAATGGATTGTTTCATAACGGATTACCTGTTCACGACACCATAGCCAGGATCATCTCCCGTATTCAACCGGAGCAATTCCAGAACGCCTTCGTCCGCTGGATGCAAGCAACATCAGAACGTACCGATGGTGAGCTGATTGCCATTGACGGCAAGACCTTACGCAGCTCTTACGACCGAGACAGTCGTCAGTCTACCATTCATATGGTCAGTGCCTTTGCCGCTGAGAATCGTCTGGTGCTCGGGCAAGTCAAAACAGATGAGAAATCTAACGAAATCACCGCCATTCCTGAATTACTGGCACTCCTCGATATAAAAGGCTGCCTGGTATCCATCGATGCCATGGGCTGCCAGACTGGAATAGCCTCAACCATAGTCAAGGGCGGTGGCGACTACTTGCTGGCGGTAAAAGGTAACCAGCCCACACTGCATAATGCAGTACGCGCAGCTCTGGCCGAGTCGACCAAGAAGCCGCTGAGTGAAGAAACGCTCAGTGTCGAGAAAGAGCACGGTCGCATCGATGGCCGCGAGTACCATGTGTTACCAGCCGGAGCACTATCAGAGCAATTTCCAGAGTGGAAATCGCTGAAGACTGTCGGTGTCGCAATATCCTATCGAATTGAAAATATGGAAAAATTTTCGATGGAGTATCGCTACTACATCAGCTCGGCTGAACTGACACCAGAGCAGTTTGCTTCAGCGGTACGAGGGCACTGGGCAATTGAAAATAGCCTGCACTGGGTTCTGGATGTCGTGATGAATGAGGATGCCTGCCAGATATATCGAGGTGATGCCCCTCAAATATTGGCCTGTGCACGACACATGGCGCAAAACATGCTGCGAGCCGAAACCAGCCGTAAGGCAAGCTTGCGGAAGAAGCAGCAATTTGCGGGCATGAGCAGCCCATATCTGGAAAAGGTATTGGATTCAGGGCTGGCTGAATTGAAGTCAATTTAACAATATGTTCACGCTCTCGCCCTG
>NZ_JBFOCU010000031.1:0-76670 GCF_040907945.1 Aeromonas sp. s11
TAAATAACTGATCCCAATAGTGCTACACCTTCGCTGTGCCATAGCCATTCCCCGGGAAAGGAGACACGGTATCCATGAAGTGTTTCACTCGGGCCAGCAGGTTTGCCATCCCTCTGCATTGATGATTGCGCGTGATGGTTTCATGTAACTTGTGCCATAGCCGTTCTATGTGATTAACCCAAGGGCTGTAAACTGGCTGGAACACCAGGCAGAACTTGGGATTCTTCTTCAACCATCGCTCGGTCTGTTTGCTTTTGTGAATGATGTAGTTATCGAGGATCAACGTGATGGTTTTGGCTCGTCGGTAGTGGTGGCGCAGCTTTTCCAGCATGGCAATAAACAGCGATGAGTTTTTCTTGATCCCGCTGACGTAAAGTACCCTTCCGTTGCCTGCGTGGAGAACGCCTGCCAGATAATGCTTGGCATTCTGCCCCGGTGTGACAACCCGCTTTTGCTGCGCTCTGAACATCCAGTCGGCTCCTAATTTGGGATTGAGGTCTATATCGACTTCATCCTCATAAAACACCGGATTATCGGCATCACAGCGGGCCAGCGCGGCGTCGATATTCGCCATTTTTTCCTGATAGGCTGGGTCTTTTATCCGCAAGGTCGGCACGGGCCTGCGCCAGACAATGCCCATACGAGGTAACCATCGGCGGAGCGTGGAGGCTGCCACATTGAGCCCTGTTAACCGATTGATTTTTATAGCCAATAGTTCAGTACACCAACGGCTGCGCTGATAACCAAAATCTTGCGGAGAAAACTGCATGAGCAGCACCAGTAAGGTGACAATCTTGGCGATAGGTAAGACTGGGGCACGGCCAGCCGGTAAGGCTTCTAGCGCATCTATGCCTTCATCTCGATACCACCGAAGCCAACGACCGATGGTCGAGCGCGCAGCGCCGGTAAGGTGATGAACATCGGTGATCGTGCGTCCTTCATGTAACAGCAAGATGGCCATCAAGCGACGAGCATGTCCTTTATCACGGGTGGCATGGATGATTTTGTGAATGCGGCGCCGTTGTGGTCGTGGCAGAGGTGGTAGGATAGGCATCAACTCAGTCCTTTGGGTGTGGCTTGTTTTGTTTAGCGACTAATCAGATCGCACAAACTGGACTGAGTTCCCTTCCTCCGGTGATCTACTATTCGGAACAGCTATTTAGCGATAGCACCGTGCAGACCGAATCATGCCCCCATTATTGCCATGAAGCCATCCATCAGATCCACGCAGACGGGTCAAAAGACCAGATGGTGCGCTGAGAAGCGCGATCTCGCAGGGGACAAGTGCATGCCAACCTTTGGCCCTAGTTGTCACGCCATACCAAAATGGCTGCGATCTCTGCTTCCTTCTCCCACTCTTTGCCATAGATAAGGGGAGAAAGGTCGGTGAGGAGGGAGAGCAAACCATCGACAAGCAGCAGAGCGTTAAATCAAGCAGGAGCGCGTAGGGTCGATTAGCGAAGCGTAATCGTCCGCAGTGCAATCTCGGTGGCGATGGATATAGAGAAGAGATCAGCTGGAGCACCGGTAGAATTACGGTAACCTGTTTTCGCGATCTACGGCTCTTCGGTTGCTTCATCTAGCTAGACTAGTTACTCCACCTTGAATAGAATAATAAAATTCAAACTTCAGGATTCCTAGCGTGACACATACAACGAAAATAAAATTAATTAAATCGCTATCACTTGCTTTTATTTTCTTGTGGGTGAATGCAATGATTACTGCCCCATTGATAATGACTGATTTTTCTTGGCTTGAAATACAGAAAGTCTGGGATCGCTGGCAGACATTCAACTCAGGTATGATTGCTCTTTTGGCTGCCGTACTTGCAATATACGCAGCTCAATATTCTGAAAATGCGAAGAGATACAGAGAACTAATCGCCGCAAAATCTCTCCTGCCATTAGCCTTGTCAGAGCTACACACCTACTGTACCGAATTAGCTACATACCTAAAAAATGAATTTATTTTTCTTAGTGAAAAACACCAGATAGATACATCAACAACCAAAGAAAACCATGAACCCCCCATTCCACCAAAAGAATGGGTTTTTGAAGTATTTAAAAACTGCATGATTCATGAGCATGAAACTGAAGCAAAATTCATGGCATCAATACTATCTGACATGCAAATAACACGCGCAAGAATTGAGAGCATGAAAGATAAAAACAACCTAATTACAGAATGTACATTTTCAAGCCATGCTAACGACATATGTCTATTACATGCTAAATTAGGTAGAATGTACGATTACTCGAGGAAGCACTCTTTATTATCGACAACAGAAATAACTGATGAGGAAAAAAATAATAGTATCTGTGTATTAGATATTGAATGCCTTCCAAAATATAAATAAATACATATATTTATAAATGAAGGGCGCTTTCGCACCCTTCTATATTAATTACCCTTCCTGATTTTCCCCGGCTACCGGTTCGGTTCCGGCAGCGGGTTCAATCTCGATACGATCGACCCGCTGCAAACCGCGGGGCAGCTTGGCGCCGCGGCGGCCACGCTCGCCGCGGTAGTAATCGAGATCGGACGGTTTGAGGGTCAGCTTGCGCTTGCCGGCAAACAGGGTGACCGACTGGCCCTGCGGGATCACGGCGGCCATCACCACAAACTCCTCCCGCGCCTTCACCCGAGCCGACGGGATGCTGATGAGCTTGTTGCCCTTGCCCTTGCCGAGCACCGGCAGGGTGTTCATCGGGAACAGCAGCATGCGCCCCTCGTTGGAGATAGCCATGCAGAGATCGGTCTCCGGCGAGCCAATCTTCTGGGGGGCCATCACCTGACCCCCTTCCGGCACGGTGAGCAGCGCCTTGCCGTTCTTGTTCTTGCCGATGAGATCGTCATAGGTGCAGACAAAGCCGTAACCGGCATCGCTGGCGATCAGGTAGGGCTCGCCCTCGTTGCCCATCACCAGATGACGCACCTCTTCCCCTGCCCCAAGCGCAAAGCGGCCGGTGAGCGGCTCGCCCTGACTGCGGGCGGATGGCAAGGTGTGAGATTCGAGGGCGTAGGTTCTCCCCAACGTGGAGAGGAACACCGCCTGCTGGTTGCTGCGGCCACAGGCATGGGCCAGATAGCTGTCCCCCGCCTTGTAGGAGAGCCCCTCGACATCCACATCATGGCCCTTGGCGGCGCGCACCCACCCCTTGTCGGAGAGGATGACGGTGACCGGTTCGCTAGGCACCAGCTCTTTCTCGGTCAGCGCCACGGCGGTGGCACGCTCCACCAGCGGGGTGCGGCGATCGTCGCCGTACTTCTCGGCATCGGCCAGCAGCTCTTTCTTGAGCAGGGTGTTGAGGCGACGCTCGGAGCCCAGGATCAGCTCCAGCTTGTCGCGCTCTTCGGCCAGTTCGCTCTGTTCGGCGCGCAGCTTGAACTCTTCGAGCTTGGCCAGATGGCGCAGTTTCAGCTCGAGGATCGCTTCGGCCTGGGTCTCGGTAATGTTGAAGCGCTCCACCATCACCTTGCCCGGCTCATCCTCGGTGCGGATGATCTCGATCACCTCGTCGATGTTGAGGTAGGCGATCAGCAAGCCTTCGAGGATGTGCAGGCGAGCCAGCACCTTGTCGAGGCGGAACTGCAGACGGCGACGCACGGTCTCGCGGCGGAAGATGATCCACTCGCTGAGGATGGTCTTGAGGCACTTCACCTGCGGCCGGTTGTCGAGGCCGAGGATGTTGAGGTTGACCCGGTAGTTCTTCTCCAGATCCGTGGTGGCGAACAGGTGGGCCATCAGCCCCTCCACGTCCACCCGGTTGGAGCGCGGCACGATCACCAGACGGGTCGGGTTCTCGTGGTCAGATTCATCGCGCAGGTCGGTGACCATCGGCAGCTTTTTCGCCACCATCTGGGCGGCGATCTGCTCCATGATCTTGGCGCCGGAGGCCTGATGGGGCAGCGCTGTGATGACGATGTCGCCATCCTCCTCGCTCCAGACCGCCCGCTGCTTGATGGAGCCCTTGCCGGTCTCGTAGATTTTGCGGATATCGTCGCGCGGGGTGATGATCTCGGCGTTGGTCGGGTAGTCCGGCCCCTGAATGTGCTGCATCAACACATCCAGCCCCGCATTGGGGTTGTCGAGCAGCTCGGCACAGGCGTAGGCCACTTCCCGCGCGTTGTGGGGCGGGATGTCGGTCGCCATCCCCACCGCAATACCCGTCACCCCGTTGAGCAGGATGTGCGGCAGACGGGCGGGCAGCACCACCGGCTCCTTCATGGTGCCGTCGAAGTTCGGCGTCCACTCCACCGTGCCTTGCCCCAGCTCGGAGAGCAGCAGCTCGGAGAAGCGCGACAGCCGCGCCTCGGTATAACGCATGGCGGCGAAGGATTTGGGATCGTCCGGCGCACCCCAGTTACCCTGACCGTCCACCAGCGGGTAGCGGTAGGAGAAGGGCTGGGCCATCAGCACCATGGCTTCATAACAGGCGATGTCGCCGTGGGGGTGGTACTTACCCAGCACGTCACCCACGGTACGGGCGGACTTCTTGTGCTTGGAGAGGGCCGACAGACCCAGCTCGCTCATGGCGTAGATGATGCGCCGCTGCACCGGTTTGAGGCCATCGCCGATATGCGGCAAGGCCCGATCCATGATGACGTACATGGAGTAGTTCAAGTAAGCCTGTTCGGTAAAGGTGCGCATTGGCTGGCGCTCTACCCCGTCCAGACTGAGCTCGATAGCATCACTCATATGTTTTTCTCTTGCTATGGCGCGCCCCAAGAGGGCACGCCTGAAATGCGGGTCGGCAGGTGACCGACGGCTTAGATGATGGCGAGGTTACCCTTCTCTTCCAGCCACTCGCGGCGATCACCCGCCCGCTTCTTGGCCAGCAGCATGTCCATCAGCTGCAGGGTCTCATCAGCCGCATCCCCTTCGCTCTCTCCTGCCGGCTCCATGGTGAGCTGCACCAGACGGCGGGTGTTGGGATCCATGGTGGTTTCCCGCAGCTGTTTCGGGTTCATCTCACCCAGGCCCTTGAATCGGGTCACCATCACCTTGCCCTTCTTCTTCTCGGCCTCGACCCGCTGCAGCACGCCGTTCTTCTCATCCTCGTCGAGGGCGTAGTAGACCTCTTTACCGATATCGATCCGGTAGAGGGGCGGCATGGCAACATAGACGTGGCCCTTCTCCACCAGCGTGCGGAAGTGCTTCACAAAGAGGGCGCAGAGCAGGGTGGCGATGTGCAGACCATCCGAGTCCGCATCCGCGAGGATGCACACCTTGCCGTAGCGCAGGCCGCTGAGATCCTCGGAGTCGGGGTCAAGCCCGATGGCCACGGAAATATCGTGCACTTCTTGCGAGGCCAGCACCTGACCGGCCTCCACCTCCCAGGTGTTCAGGATCTTGCCGCGCAGCGGCATGATGGCCTGAAACTCGCGATCCCGCGCCTGCTTGGCACTGCCACCCGCGGAGTCACCCTCCACCAGGAACAGCTCCCCCTGCATGGGGTCGGCGCAGTTACAGTCAGTCAACTTGCCGGGCAACGCAGGGCCCTGGGTAATCTTCTTGCGCACCACCGTCTTGGCGGCGCGCATCCGGCGCTGGGCGCTGGAGATACAGATCTCGGCGATCTGCTCCGCCAGCTCGGTGTTGCTGTTCAGATAGAGGCTGAAGGCATCCTTCACCACGCCGGAGACAAACGCCGAGCTCTGACGGGAGGAGAGGCGCTCCTTGGTCTGGCCGGCGAACTGCGGATCCTGCATCTTGATGGAGAGGATGTAGGCGCAGCGATCCCAGATATCTTCCGGGGTCAGCTTGACCCCGCGCGGCAGCAGGTTGCGGAACTCGCAGAACTCGCGCATGGCGTCGAGCAGGCCCTGACGCAGGCCGTTGACATGGGTACCGCCCTGAGCGGTGGGAATGAGGTTCACATAGGATTCGGCAAGGCATTCGCCCCCTTCCGGCAACCAGCAGAGCGCCCAGTCCACCGCCGATTGTTCGGAGCTGAACGAGCCGATAAAGGGCTGCTCCGGCAGGCAGGTGAACTGCTTGACCGCGTCGACCAGATAATCCTTGAGGCCATCTTCGTAGCACCACTCCAGCTTGATGCCGGTGTTCTTGTCGAGGAACTTGATGGTGAGGCCGGGGCAGAGCACAGCCTTGGCTTTGAGCAGGTGCTCCAGCTTGGTGACCGAGAATTTGGGCGAATCGAAGTAGCTCGCCTGCGGCCAGAAACGCACCCGGGTGCCGGTGTTGCGACGACCGCAGGTGCCGGTGATGGTCAGCTCCTGCACCTTCTCGCCACGCTCGAAGGCGATGTCATAGACCTGACCGTCGCGACGTACCGTCACCTCGACCCGATCGGAGAGGGCGTTCACTACCGAAATACCCACCCCGTGCAGACCGCCGGAGAACTGGTAGTTCTTGTTGGAGAATTTGCCGCCCGCGTGCAGCTTGCAAAGGATCAGCTCCACCCCGCTGACCCCCTCTTCCGGGTGGATATCGACCGGCATGCCGCGGCCGTCGTCGATCACTTCGAGGGACTGGTCTTCATGCAGGATCACCTCCAGACTGCGGGCGTGACCTGCCAGCGCTTCATCGACGCTGTTGTCGATGACCTCCTGGCCGAGGTGATTGGGCCGGGTGGTGTCGGTATACATGCCGGGGCGGCGACGCACCGGCTCAAGGCCATTGAGGACCTCAATGGCATCCGCATTGTATTGAGTAGACATGGAGGGCCTTGCGAATTGACGTTTGGAGGGAATCTTAACTGCTAGGCGGGGGTAGAACAAACTCCCCGCACCGAAAGCTTGATCTGGAGAAGAACAAGCAGGGCGAGACCGCCCTTATTGACTCAAACCTGACTATAACCCGAGGAAACGGATGATCTGGGCGGGGTAGCGCTCGAACGCCACAAAGGCGTGGTTGCCGCCGCACTCCAGCGAGAGGCGGGCAAAGCGGTATTCATCCAGCGCCTTGCGATAGTCGAGCACCTCATCCCCCTGCTGTTGCAGGATCCAGAGCCGCTCCGGCGCCGTCACCGGTACCGCCAGTGCCCGCAGCTCATCCATATGTTCAGGCCGCAGTTCGTACTGCTCCCCGGTATAGGGATTGGTCTGGGGGCCGAGGTAGTCACAGAGCAGCTCGTGGGGGCGCACCGCCGGATTGATCAGCGCCGCGCGGCAGCCGTACTGCTCGCTCACTCGGGTCGCCATAAAGCCGCCGAGGGAGCTGCCCACGGCGCCGAGCTTGTATTCACTACCATAACGACGCTGCAGATCGGCAATGGTCTGCTCGATGGCCGCCCAGGCCGCCGCTGGCGTATTGGGCTGGGCCGGAATGATCACTTCGATGTCGGGCCGGTTGGCGGCCACCCAGGCAGCCATCTGCTGCGCCTTGGCGGAGCCCGGTGAGGAGTTGAAACCGTGCAGATAAAGGAGAACGGACTTCATGGAATGCTCTCCTCAATAACCGGTGGCGTTGGGGTCGGGCACAAACTGCCCCACCGGCAGGCGCCACACCTCGCTGGCCACCCGCCCATCCGGATAGAGGGTGAGATAGCGCCAGCCCGGGCCGGATTCATCCAGCGCGAAGCCGTCGGATAGCGGTTTGAACTGAATGCAAGTCGATGGGCTGGCAATCAGCCGCACCCCGCGGTGCACCTCGTCAAACTCCTGATGAACGTGGCCGAACAGGATGGTCTTCTGCTGCGGATGACGGGCCAGCACGGCGAACAGGTCATCGGCATTCTTGAGATTGTGCTGATCCAGCCAGGCGCAGCCCACCGGCACCGCCTGATGGTGCAGGGTGATAAGAGCGTGGCGATCAGGATATTGACGCAGGGCGCGGTCGAGGGCGGCCAGCTGGTGATCGCCAATCATGCCGTGAGGTTTGCCGCGCACCTGGGTGTCGAGCAGGATCACCTGCCAGTGGTCGCCCACCAGCTGCTTGGATTCGCTGATCCCGGCGGCATGGAGATATTCGGTCATCAGCGGGCTGTCATCGTGATTGCCGGGCAGCCAGTAGATGGGGCGGCCCAGGGGCGCCATCATGGAGGCGAAACGCTGATAGGATTCCGGACTGTGATCCTGCGACAGATCGCCGGTCGCCAGAATCACCTCGTAGGGGTGTTCATTGGCCTGCACCTGTTCCAGCACGGCGGCCAGACTCTCTGCGGTGCGCACAGCCAACAGCCGCCCTTCGGCACTCGCGAAGAGGTGGGTGTCGGTAATTTGCAACAGGCGCACACTGCCGTCCTGCGCCTGGGGGAGCTCTGTTTCCAAAATCACGCTTCTTTTTATTTGTTCAACTGGAGATATTGATCGGGCTGGTACCATGTCTGAGACAAAATTTTAGCCATTCGGCCAGAAACAGATTTACCTGCTCCTTTTCGTCCCGCTGGTGCATCTTTTTATTGGGATAATCATAACGTGGTTGCAAACGGGAAATCTGTTGCGCTGCACACACTTCCGCCATCCGCACATCATGATACAAACGAATCTCTATCTGAGCTTGTAAATATTCGGGCAATTCGGGGTTGTGCTGGCTCAGGATCACCTGATTGGTGAAGCGACTCTCGCCAATGATGGTGAGCTGGAACTGCAGATCGTTGCCGACCCGATAGCGGCGCTCGGCCCCGACTTCCCCATCTGGCGGCAGCAGTTTCATCAACGCCATGTAATTGACCTCTCAGGTACGCTGCAAGGACATCAGATCAGGCACATAGCGCCTGCTCTGTTGCAGGGTCAGCGCCACCTCAGCGATCCGCCAGCCAGCGAGCGCGCAGCTCGCCATGGTTGAGGGCCAGCCACTGCAGGGCGATGACCGAGGCCGCATTGTCGATACGTCCCTCTTTGAGCCAGGCATAGGCCTGTTCGCGGCTCACCACGTGCACCCGGATATCTTCGCCCTCATCAGCCAGACCGTGCAGTCCCTCGGCCTTGCTGGCATCCACCTCGCCCACAAAGACCTCGATCCGCTCGGTGCTGCCGCCCGGGCTCACCAGATAGCTGATGGCATGCTCGCAGCGGGCAACCTCGATCCCGGCCTCTTCCACCGCTTCCCGGCGCACCACGTCTTCAGCGACCTCGCCTGGGTCTATGATGCCGGCCACCAGCTCCAGCAGCCAGGGGGTCGGACTGGTCTCCATGGCGCCGATGCGGAACTGCTCCACCAGCACGATCTGGTCGCGTACCGGATCATAGGGCAGCAGCGCGGCAGCATGGCCCCGCTCGAACAGCTCGCGCACGATGGGTTGGTTCCAGCCGCCCGCAAATAACCGATGCTGCAGACGATAGACATTCACCTTGAAGAAGCCGTTATATCCAGCTGATTTTTCAATGATTTTTACATCATCGGCGGCGTAATGCCGATCTTGCGGCAAGGGTTGCTGCGACATCCGGGGCTCCCGTCAGCTTGACTTGTATCAGTTTGACCATAAAATCCGAGGAACATGAATGAACGTTCATTCACTCGGCGTGCCATGGTAATGAGGGGTGGATTTTAGCAGCCACAGACCATTTGGCTAGGCGCGCGGGGAGAAAACTGCGTCCGGTTCTTGACGTTCCCGTCACCGGACCTGAGACTCTTAGCATTAAATTTTGCTTATAGTAGAGTGATTAAGCTGCAATCAAGCTTGGTCGGTGACAATATTTGCCTCTCCAGCAACCAGTTTGGGTTACTACATAAGGTTAAAACGATCTATGAAAAGAACACTTTTGTCAGTCATGGTGTTGCTGGGCGTCAGTGCCGGTGCCCATGCCGAAAACCTGCTCGATATCTACCAGCAAGCCCAGATCAAAGACCCGCAGTTGCTGCAGTCCAAAGCCGTTCGCGACCAGGCCTTCGAGAAGATCAACGAATCCCGTGCCCCTCTGCTGCCCCAGATCGATCTGGGTGCCGGGCTCAATTATCTGCAAAACAAGAACGATACCCAGAGCAATACCAACGCCAAGGGCGAGGTGACGCTGTCGCAATCCCTCTATCGTCGCAGTAACTGGGTCAATCTGGATATCAGCGAGAAGCAGGCCACCCAGTCAGATGTCGCCTACAACCTCGAGATCCAGAACCTGATGGTGCGCACCGCCAAAGCCTACTTTGATGTGCTCAAGGCGATGGATACCCTGGAGTTCGTCCGCGCCAACAAGGTTGCGGTAGAGCGTCAGCTGGAGCAAACCCAGCAGCGTTTCGAAGTGGGCCTGACCGCCATCACCGACGTCCATGAAGCGGAAGCCTCCCGCGACCAGGCGCTGGCTGACGAGATCAATGCCGAAAACTCGCTGGACAACAGCTACGAGACCCTGCGCGAGCTGACCGGTATCGATCACCGCAATCTGGACGTGCTGAACACCGATCGTTTCAGCCCGCAGAAGACCGCCTTCGGCTCCGACAAGTGGCTGGAGCTGGCGCTGGACAAAAACCTGCAACTGCACAGTGCCCGCATCAGCAAGGACATTGCCAAGGAGCAGATCGATCTGGCCAAAACCGGCCATGAGCCGACGCTGGATCTGGGTGCCGGACTGCAAACCAGCAATACCGATTACAAGCTGGATAGTATTCAGAGCGGCGGCAATGACAATCAGGCCAATATCGGTCTGACCTTCAAGCTGCCCATCTACAGCGGTGGCGCCACCAGCTCTAAGGTGAAACAGGCTCAATACAACTACGTGGCGGCCAGCGAACTGCTGGAGAAGAACTTCCGCTCGGTGCAGAGCACAGTGCGCTCCTCCTACAACAACGTGAACGCCAGCATCGGCTCGGTGCGCGCCTACAGCCAGTCTGTGGTCTCCGCCGACAGCGCCCTGAAGGCGACCGAAGCCGGCTACGAAGTGGGTACCCGTACCATCGTCGACGTGCTGGACTCCACTCGCAAGCTGTACGAGGCCAAGCAGAAGCTCTCCGAAGCCCGTTACAACTACATCCTCAATATCCTGAGCCTGAAACAGGCTGCCGGTATTCTGGAAGCGCAGGACCTAGTGGAAGTGAACCAGGGTCTGATGCCTGCCACGGCAAAAGCCAAAGGCTAATAGCCGCTATCGGGCATGAAAAAGGCGACCGCAAGGTCGCCTTTTTGTTATCCGTATTTCTGTCAGCTTGCTACCGCCGATAATGAGCCCCGCCAGATTGCGGGGCCAGCAGAACGTTAGCCACGCTCGCGGATCGTCTTGATGATGTCGGTGGTGGAGCAGCCATCCTCGAAGTTGAGAACGCGCACCTCGCCGCCATTGGCGGTCACCTCGGCGTAACCGGCGATATCTTCCGGCTTGTAGTCGCCGCCCTTGACCAGCAGATCCGGCAGGATCTCGGCGATCAGACGCTGCGGGGTATCCTCGGAGAAGGGCACAACCCAGTCCACCGCGCCCAGCGCAGCCAGTACGGCCATGCGGCGCTCGGTCGGGTTGACCGGACGACCCGGCCCTTTCAGACGGCGAACCGATTCGTCGGTATTGACCGCCACGATCAGGCGATCCCCCAGCTTGCCAGCGTTGGCCAGATAGGATACATGGCCAGCATGCAGGATATCGAAGCAACCGTTGGTCATCACTACCTTCTCGCCGCGCAGACGGGCGGCACGAACCGCTACTTTCAGCTGGGCTTCGGACATGACGCCGAAGCCTGTCTCCTGCTCGGTGTAGAGGGCATTGGCCAGCTCGACCGGACTGACGGTGGAGGTACCCAGCTTGCCGACCACGATACCGGCTGCGGTATTGGCCAGCGCACAAGCTTCGTCCAGGCTCTTGCCAGCGGCCAGCGAGGTGGCCAGGGTGGAGATGACGGTATCACCGGCACCGGTCACATCGTAAACCTCGTGGGCCTGAGCTGGCAGATGCAGCTCCGGCTGGCCTTCGCGGATCAGGGTCATGCCGTTCTCGGAACGGGTGACCAGCAGGGCATCCAGCTCGAAACGCTTGACCAGATCCAGCCCCTTGGCAACCAGCTCCTCTTCGCTCTTCACCTTGCCTACCACAGCCTCGAACTCGGACATGTTGGGGGTCAGCAGAGTGGCACCGCGATACTTCTCGAAGTCGGTCCCCTTGGGGTCGACCAGCACCGGAATACCGGCGGCTCGGGCGCGCTGGATCATGCCGGGCACGTCGTTGAGAGCACCCTTGCCGTAGTCGGAGAGGATCATCACGTCGCTGTTTGGCAGCGCCTGCTCGACCTTGCTCATCAGCAGGGTGGCATCGACGGAGTGGAAGGGCTCTTCAAAGTCCAAACGCAGCAGTTGCTGGTTGCGGGACAGCACGCGCAGCTTGGTGATGGTCGGGAAGTCGGCCAGACGAACGAAATCACAGGCTACCTTGACGCCAGCCATCTGGCCAGCCAAGGCATCGGCAGCCTCGTCCTGACCAGTCAGGCCAAGCAGCACGGCGTGGGCGCCAAGGGCAGCGGAGTTGAGGGCCACGTTGGCCGCGCCACCGGGACGCTCCTCAATGTGTTCAACCTTGACCACGGGCACCGGCGCCTCGGGGGAGATCCGACCGGTAGGGCCATGCCAGTAACGGTCCAACATGACATCGCCAACGACCAGAACGCGGGCTTTTTCAAAATCGGGCAGGGTGATCTTCATCTGTATCGACTCTCAAAACCTGAAAAATCAGCGGGCGATTTTATCACACTCTTTTATCCGGTGTAGAAAAAGCCGACCGCAGCTGCCGCCGCTGTCACGCTAACCGGACGCAGGCTACCCCTCTGACCAGCACACAGCCATTCGCCCCCGCCCCCCCTTTTCGGCTAGAATCCCCCGATTGTGTTTGCGAACAAGAGATTAGCCATGGCCCACGACAACGCTCCCCGCCTGGAGCCCCGCCTGTTTCATCCCCGTTACTGGGCCAGCTGGTTCGGCCTCGGCCTGCTCTGGCTGCTGACCCTGCTGCCGTGGCGTAGCCAGATGTGGCTGGGCCGTCAGCTCGGTCGTCTCGCCGCCAGGATATTGAAGTCCCGGGTCAAGATTGCCCGTCGCAATCTGGAGCTGGCGATGCCCGAGCTGACCCGGGATGAGCGGGAGAAACTGCTTAAGGCAAACTTCGAGAGCGTGGGCTGCGCCGTGTTCGAGGTGGGGATCGCCTGGTTCTGGCCAGACTGGCGGATGCGCAACCTGATGAAGGTGGAAGGGGAAGAGCACGTCATAGCCGCCATGGAAAAAGGTCAGGGCATGCTGCTGCTCTCCTGCCACTTCCTGACGCTGGAACTCAACGCCCGCTGTTTCGGGCTGGTGCGCCCCGGCGTGGGGGTCTATCGCCCCAATACCAATCCGGTGCTGGAGTATGCCCAGTACCACGGGCGCTGTGCCTCCAACAAATATCTGGTAGACCGGATGGATGTGAAGGGGATGATCAAGGCGCTGCGCAACGGCGACGCCCTCTGGTATGCACCGGATCACGACTACGGCAGCCACGCCAGCGTGTTCGTGCCCTACTTCGCGGTAGAGCAGGCGGCCACCATCACCGGCACCGCCACCTTGGCGCGGGTGAAGAACACCGTCACCCTGCCCTGCTACAACATCCGCACCAGCGAGGGTTACACCCTGCATATCGGCGCGCCCCTTGCCGACTACCCCAGCGGAGATGACATGGTTGATGCCGCCCGCGCCAACCGCGAGATTGAAGCCGCCGTGCGCAAGGCGCCGGAGCAGTACATGTGGCTCCATCGCCGCTTCAAGACCCGCCCATCCTCCGAGGATACCGGCTTCTACTAAGCCGCTGCCCCGACAGGGCTCAGATCGCAAAAACCGACAAACCGCCTGCTGGCGGTTTGTTTTTATCTGCTATCAGCCCTGCACGGCAAGTAAGCTACCGAAACATGATTGGCGCAATCCCCCTCGGCACTTTTCCTCAACTCTCCATCAGCCAGCAGCAAAAGAACCCTCATCACCAACCGTAAAAACTGAAAGCGGGTTACAAATTTATTGATTCATTGATAAACAATGGAGTGTTTCGATAGATCCATCGTCACCACCCGCTGATGAGTTATTGAGTGATTTGCTCCATTCGAATACAAAAACTGAATTTGTGATGCAAATCACCTTTACGCAAAGACACGGCAAAGACGAGTTGGTGATCTGAATCACAAAAAATGGTCATTAAAAATAGAAAAGATCGAAATGTAGCCGAATTACAGCTCTCGAACGTGATCAGGATCACTGGTTTTGGAGGGGGTATCGCTGGGTATCTGAGATCTGTATCACAAGACACCCCGTTTTCAGCCTAATTTGATCGCAAGCTGGTAGATTGAAGTTGCTTAGACGACCGGGATGGAGGTTCGGCAAAACCGGCCATCCCGAACTACCACTTTTAATCAAACAGGCTTAAAACGGGGTCCCGACATGTTATCACCGGATACCAAAGTCAAGATACAGAATTTTGGACGCTTCCTGTCCAATATGGTCATGCCCAACATAGGCGCCTTTATCGCCTGGGGCTTCATTACCGCCCTCTTCATCCCCACCGGCTGGCTGCCGAGCGAAACCTTGGCCAAGCTGGTCGGCCCCATGATCACCTACCTGCTGCCGCTGCTCATCGGCTATACCGGTGGCAAGCTGATCGGGGGTGATCGCGGTGCCGTGGTCGGTGCCATCACGACCATGGGCGTCATCGTGGGGACCGACATCCCCATGTTCATGGGCGCCATGATGGTCGGCCCGCTGGGTGGCTGGGCCATCAAGCGCTTCGACCAGGCGATGGAAGGTCGCGTCAAGAGCGGCTTCGAGATGCTGGTCAACAACTTCTCCGCCGGCATCATCGGCATGCTGTGTGCCATCCTCGCCTTCTTCGTCATCGGTCCCTTCGTCAAGGTGCTCTCCGGTGCCCTGGCCGGTGGCGTCGACTTCCTGGTCGCCCACGGTTTGCTGCCGCTCACCTCCATCTTCGTCGAGCCGGCCAAGATCCTGTTCCTGAACAATGCCATCAACCACGGCATCTTCTCGCCGCTGGGGATCCAGCAGGCCACCGAACAGGGCCGCTCCATCTTCTTCCTGATTGAAGCCAACCCGGGCCCGGGTCTGGGCGTGCTGCTGGCCTACATTGTGTTCGGCCGTGGCAATGCCAAGCAATCCGCGGCGGGTGCCTCCATCATCCACTTCTTCGGCGGCATCCACGAGATCTACTTCCCGTACGTGCTGATGAATCCGCGCCTCATCCTGGCGGTGATCGCCGGCGGCATGACCGGGGTCTTCACCCTGACCCTGTTCAACGCGGGTCTGGTCTCCCCCGCCTCCCCGGGATCCATCTTCGCCGTGCTGCTGATGACGCCGAAAGCCTCCCTGATCGGGGTGCTGCTCTCCATCATCGCCTCTGCCACCGTCTCCTTCCTGGTCGCCTCCGTGTTCGTTCGCGCCCAGCAGCCGGAAGCCGACGAGGCCGATGCCCTGGATGAAGCCACTCGCAAGATGAAAGCCATGAAGGGGGCCAGACCCGAGACCACAGCGGCCAAGAAGCCGGGTGCCGAGCTGACCGCAGTGCGCAACATCGTGGTCGCCTGCGACGCCGGCATGGGCTCCAGCGCCATGGGTGCCGGCATGCTTCGCAAGCGGGTGCAGGCCGCCGGCCTCAACATCAGCGTCACCAACCGTGCCATCAACAACCTGGACGATCAGGTCGATCTGGTCATCACCCACAAGGATCTGACCGACCGCGCCCGTCGCCATGCGCCGCACGCCCAGCACATCTCCTTGAGCAACTTCCTGGACAACGAGCTCTACCAGGAGCTGGTGATGAACCTCAGCATGGCCAATGCGGCCAACGATGACGTGGCCAACCCGCAGCTGCTGGTGGCGGCCAACGATGACAGCTACGAACAGCAGGAGCCGGAAGTCTTCACCCTGAGCCTGCAGGACGTCCACCTGGGCCTCAAGGCCGACAACAAGGAAGCCGCCATCCTCACCGCCGGCAAACTGCTGGCCGAGCGGGGCTATGTGGCACCGGACTACGTCAACGCCATGCTGGAACGGGAGAAACTGGTCTCCACCTACCTCGGCGAGTCCATCGCCGTGCCCCACGGCACCATCGCCGCCAAGGAGCACGTCAAGCGCACCGGCATCGTCATCTGCCAGTATCCGGCCGGCGTGCCGTTCGGCGAGGCGGCGGACGAGGTCGCACGCCTGGTGATCGGCATCGCCGCCCGCAATGACGAACACATTCAGGTAATAACCCGACTGACCAATGCACTGGATGAGCCCGGTCTCATCGACCGGCTGGCCAGCACCCAGGATCCCCAGGAGTTCCTGGACTTGCTGGGCGCCGAGCAGGCCGCCTGAACATCCTTCATCGTCTTTGGTTATAGAGGTTAATATCATGAAAACATTGCATTTTGGTGCCGGCAATATCGGTCGTGGCTTCATCGGCAAACTGCTGGCTGACGCCAGCCACCAGGTCACCTTCGCCGACGTCAACGAGACCCTGATCGATCAGCTCAACCACCGGCAGGAGTACAAGGTGCACGTGGTGGGCACGGATCAGAAGCTGGACGTGGTGCGCAACGTCGCCGCCGTCAGCTCCGCCGGCCACGAGGTGATCGCCCGCATCATCACCGCCGATCTGGTGACCACGGCGGTCGGCCCCAACATCCTGGACAAGATAGCCAGCACCCTGGCCAAGGGGCTGCAGGCCCGCTTCGATGCCGGCAACCTGACGCCGCTCAACATCATCGCCTGCGAGAACATGGTACGCGGCACCAGCCACCTCAAGGAGGAGGTACTCAAGTACCTGCCGGTCGCGTATCATGCCACCCTCGAGCAGTGCGTCGGCTTTGTCGACTCGGCGGTGGACCGCATCGTCCCGCCCACGGCAGCGGCAAACGACGACCCGCTGGAGGTGACGGTGGAGAGCTTCAGCGAGTGGATCGTCGACAAGACCCAGTTCAAGGGGGAGCTGCCCCAGGTGGCGGGCATGGAGACCACCGACAACCTGATGGCCTTCGTCGAGCGCAAGCTGTTCACCCTCAACACGGGTCATATCGTCACCGCCTACCTGGGCAAGCTCAGGGGCTATCACACCGTGCGCGAGGCGATCGAGGATCCGGTGATCCGCAGCAAGGTGCGCCGCGCCATGGAAGAGAGCGGGGCCGTGCTGGTCAAGCGCTACGGCTTCGACCCGCGCCTGCACGCCGCCTACATCGAGAAGATCCTGGCCCGCTTCGCCAACCCCTATCTGGTGGACGAGATTGACCGGGTCGGTCGCCAGCCGCTGCGCAAGCTGGCGGCGGGGGACAGGCTGGTGAAGCCGCTGCTCGGCACCCTGGAGTACGGCCTGCCCAACGAGCAGTTGCAGGAAGGGATCGCCGCGGCGCTCCACTATCGCAATGCCGATGACCCGCAGGCAGTGGAGTTGCAAGCCCTGCTGGCGGAGCTTGGCCCGGCCAAAGCGCTGGCCCGCGTCACCGGACTGGATGAAGAGAGCGAAGTGGTTCGCGCCATCGTCGCCCGTTACGAAACCCTGTAATGACCCTGCTTGCGGCGCATTCAGCCACCACTGATAGCGCGCCAAGCGCTTGAATGGCAAGGGAATGTGCCCCATATGATAAAAACCGGGAGAGAGGCCCACTCTCTCCCTGTCAGCTGGACCCAACGCACCTATGACCACACACCAGGAAGATGAAGTACTGGAACGACTGAACGAGCAGGATGGCCCCCGCGGCTTCTTTCTCGAAGCCGTGACCATCCTGGAAGAGGCGGTCGACTCCCTGATGCGACGCGCGTTCCGTCAGGAGGAGTATGCCGTCAAATACGCCATCGAACCCCTGCTCAACCAGAGCGGCCCCCTCGGCCAGCTGGAGGTGCGCCTCAAGCTCATCTTCGCCCTCGGCCTCATCTCACTCGAGCGCTATCAGGATCTGGAAGCCTATCTCAAGATCCGCGACTTTCTGGTGCGCGACCCCAAGGATTACCGCTTCAGCGACAAGCCGATCCGCGACCTGCTCGACCGCCTGCACGGGGTCAATCAGGGCGGCATGATGAAGCTGGAGCCCCCCGCCAGCGAAGAGGATTGGGCCTTCTACCAGATGCAGCTCAACCGGCTCGATCAGATGGTGCGCTCCGCACTGGTACTGGCGCTGGCCGACTGTGTCGGCGAGCTCCACAAGGAGAGTCCCATCTAATCCGGCCCCGAGGCCACCCCATCACCACGGTTGGCGTCTGGCTGGCGCCCTGCACACCACCGCCAGCCACCATGACGCCGACTGTCGCACATCTCCCCATCCCGGCCATGACGCACGCTCCTTTGGGTGTCAATCTGACCAACTTAGCCACTACACTAGCTCCATACTCACTGCCTGAATCGAGGTCTGCATGATTGCCCTCTCTCTGGCCGGGATCGCCCTGGTCTCCGTGCTGGCCCAATGGCTTGCCTGGTCGCTGCGGGTGCCCGCCATCCTGTTTCTGCTGCTCACCGGCCTGACTCTGGGCCCGGTCAGCGGCCTGCTCGACCCCGATGCCCTGCTCGGGGAGCTGCTGTTTCCGCTGGTCTCTCTGTCGGTGGCCATCATCCTGTTCGAGGGGGCACTGACCCTCCATCTGGCCGAGCTCAAGGGGATCGGCAAGGTGGTGCGCAATCTCTGCTCCACCGGCATGCTGGTCAGTTTCGCCGTCATCGGCAGCGCCGGTTACTTCCTGCTGGGGCTGGACTGGCGGGTCGCCACCATGCTCGGCGCGGTACTGGTGGTAACGGGCCCAACGGTGATCGCTCCCATGCTCAACGTGATCCGCCCCACCCGGGAGGTGGACCGCATCCTGCGCTGGGAGGGGATCGTCATCGACCCCATCGGTGCCCTGTTTGCGGTGCTGGTGTTCGAGGCGGTACGCCTCGGCAGTCAGGGGGATCTCATCAGCCATACCCTGCTGGCGCTGGGCAAGACAGTGCTGGTCGGTTCCCTGATCGGGGTGGCGGCAGGCTGGCTCACCACCCTGCTCATTCGCAAGGACTGGCTACCGGTCAGCCTGCACAAGTTCGGGGTGCTGGCGCTGGTGCTGGTCACCTTCAGCCTCTCCAACTGGCTCAGCCACGAATCGGGCCTGCTGGCAGTGACCGTGTTCGGCATCTGGCTCGCCAATCAGGAGGGGCTGGATCTGGAGGAGGTGCTGGCGTTCAAGGAGGATCTCGCGGTCATCCTTATCTCCAGCCTGTTTATCCTGCTGGCGGCCCGCCTCGATCTGGCCCAGCTCTGGCAGCTCGGCCCCATGGTGCTGGCGCTGCTCTGCGTGGTGCAATTCGTAGCTCGTCCGCTCTGTATTCTGGTCTCGACCTGGGGCTCGGATCTCTCCTGGCGAGCTCGCGCCCTGCTGAGCTGGATCGCCCCGCGCGGCATAGTCGCGGCAGCGGTCAGCGCCTCGTTTGCCATCAGCCTGCATCAGGCCGAGATCCCCGATGCCGACAAGCTGGTGCCACTGGTGTTTGCGGTGATCATCTCCACCGTGGTGTTGCAGAGTCTCACCTCGGCACCGCTGGCAAGCCTGCTCAAGATGCGCCAGAGCGCCCCCAACACCTGGCTCATCATAGGGGCCAACTCGGTGGCGCGGGCCATAGGCCGGGCGCTGGCGGATCAGGAGGTGCCGGTACAGCTCTGCGATCCCGCCTGGGAGTTCTGCAAACAGGCGCGGATGAGCAACCTGGCCTGCTACTTCGGCAACCCCCAGTCGGAACATGCCGAGCTGCACCTGCCGCTCACCAGCATCAGTACCGTGCTGGCGCTCTCCCCCAACCGCCACAACAACGCCCTCGGGGTACTGCACTTTGCCCACCTCTACGGCGAGGAGCAGGTCTACTCCCTGCGCTCCAGCGAGCAGCACGGCAAGGCCAACCGGGAGAGCGCCACCTTTCGCGCTCGCCAGAACCTGTTCGGCCCCGACATCAACTATGCCAGGCTGAGCGGCCTGCTGAGCCGGGGTGGCCAGATCAAGGCGACCCGCCTGAGCGAGGCGTTCGACTGGGCCCAGTATCAAACCGCCAATCCCGGCGCCATCCCGCTCTTCATCATGGATGGCAAGGGCAAGCCCCAGATCGTTACCGGCCCCGTCACCCCGCAGGCGGGTGAGCTGCTGATCGCCCTGCAGCCGCCCAGAGAGCAGGGCGCCGAATGAACGAAGCCAACCACAATCCGCTGATCGCCCCTCTGCTGGTGCTGCTGCAACAGGCGGCGGGCAGCTACAAGGTGCATGAACTGATGGCTGCTCTGCGCCAGCAGGGGGCAATTCCGGTACTGGCCGACGATGAGCAGCTGCAGCTGTTTCGGGTCAACTTCCTGATCATGAACGCCCTCTACCAGTTGCAGGCCGAGCTCTGGCAAGAGGGATGGTGGCTGGTGATCAGCACCCTGGATATCCGGCTCGAACCGCTGGCCGGGAACCAGGAGGCCAACCACGGCTTTGCCGTTAGCGAAAATCTGCGTAGCTACTATCTCGACTGGCAGGTGTTCTGGCAGACCGACCGTGCCGAAGTTGAGGCCCTGCTCAACCGCTTCTGGCGCGCTTATGACGGTGAGGGGCACAAAGCCGAGGCGCTGGCACTGTTTGATCTGAATGAAGGGGCGAGTCAGGAGGCAATCCGCCGCCGCTGGCGGGAGCTGGCACTGCAGCACCATCCGGATCGGGGCGGCAATGCCGAGACTTTTGTCCGCATCCGCTGGGCATGGGAGGTCCTGCGGGGATGATCCCGTTGCCGCACCATTGTTGCCGCACATAAAGGGCAGGCATAGACTGGAGCTGGATATTCCCCACAGGAGAGCATCATGACAGTCAGTGAACTTCGTAAGCTCTATCAGCAACAGATCCTGCAAGAGGCTGAAATACTCCACGATGTGGCTATTCCCGGCTGGCTCATCGAATTCAGAGGCAAGGATGGCGCCCTCTACGAGCTGACCGACACCCTCGGCTGCCCGGTCAGTTTCGGCACCGTCGAGCAGGCCCGCGAACATCTGCATCAGGTGGCCGACTGCCCGGTTCAGGTGGAGCACCTCTACCGCTTCTTCGAACGCTAGCGCCACCCACCGCACACTAAAAGGCTCCCGAGGGAGCCTTTTGTTATTCCGGTTGCTTTCTATTCCGGTTGCAGTGGTTCCACCACCTTGCCCTCCAGCTTTCTGACCGGCTTTTGCAGGATCAAGTTGGCCGGATAGGTGACCAGATCGCCGTTGTCATCGCGCACCCGCACGTAGAACAGGCCAATTTCGGTGATGACGCCGGTGACCGAATCATCCTTGTCGAGGATGCGGATCCGGTCGCCAATCTTGTAGGGGAAGGCGAAGAAGATGGTGATGCTGGCGGTGATGTTGGAGAGGATCGACCACTGGGCGACCATGGCGACCCCCAATACCGCAAAGAAGGAGGACGCGAGCACCACCAGTCGGGAGAAGTCGAGCCCCCACACCCCGGCCAGCACCAGCAAGGTGGCGCAGCCGAGCAGGAAGTGGAACACATGGGCCACGTAGAGCACCCGGTTCTCGCTCACCTGCCTGCTCTGGCCGAGCGCCAGCAGGCTCTTGTGAATCAGCCGCCGGATCAGGGTATGCCCCAGCAACAGCAGCAGGGTCAGGCCAATTGATTGCCACATGGGTTATGCCTCCTTACCACCAGCGCCGATGCTTGAGCCAGATAGCCAGCCCGCTGGCCAGCGCCACCAGCGAACCACAGAAGACCCAGAAGGCAGTCGGATTCTCGGCCCCGGGGATACCGCCAAGGTTGATGCCAAACAGGCCGGTCAGGAAGCTGGCGGGCAAAAAGAGCAGCGCCATCACCGACATCTGGTAGGCGCGGCGGTTGGTCGCCTCCGCCATCAGATTGTTGATCTCGTCTGCCAGCACGGCGGTGCGAGCCACCCCGGCATCGAGGTCATCGAGCCAGCGCCGCAGTCGATCGGCGATATCGAGCAGACGACGGCGGTCATCCTCATCCAGCCAGCTGATCTTCTCGTTGGCAAGGCGCGCCACCAGATCCCGCTGCGGCGAGAGGTAGCGGCGGATCATGATGAGCTGCTTGCGGATCAGCGCCAGCCGGCCATTGGCGGGCATGTCGCGCATCAGCACCATCTCCTCCAGATCGAGGATCTTGTCGTGCAGCTCCTCGACAAACTCCCCCGCCCGATCGGTCAGGGCATCGCAGATCTCCACCAGCCAGTCGGCCGGGGTATCGGCGCCCCCCCCCAGCTTGAGCTGGTTGAACACATCCTGCTCGGAGAGCAGCGGACGACGACGGCTGCTGATGATGAGATCCGGGGTGATGAAGATGCGCAGCGCCACCATCTCTTCGGGCCTGTGATCCTTGTTGTGGTTGATGCCACGCAGGATCAGCAGCACCGTCTCCCCCATCCGCACCAGCTTGGGACGATTGCTCTGGCCGAGCAGCGACTCCCTGGCCGCCTCGCTGAGCAAGGGGGTCTGCAACAGCCAGCGCGCCGAATCGGGATTGCCGTAATCCAGATGCAGCCAGCCGGGATGTGCCGCCGGGACTTCGCTTCCCGCCGTCAGCGGCGCCATGCCACCCTTGCCATCCAGGGTCAGGGCATAAATCACTTCACCGGGCACCCGATCCATCTCGTCTCCTTCTCGTTTCATGTGCAGGCCCCAGCTTACACCAAAGGCTGGGCCGACTCAGCCCCGCGCCGGGAAGGGGAGGCCTGTGTTAACATGCCCGCTCTCGTTTTCCATCCGCTTTCACTACAGGAAACCATGCCATGCCCATCTGGGTTGATGCCGATGCCTGCCCCATTCCGGTCAAGGAGATCCTCTACCGCGCCGCCCACCGCGCCCAGGTCGTCACCACCCTGGTGGCCAATCAGGGGTTGCGGGTGCCCCCCTCGCCCTTCATCAAAACCCAGCAGGTGGAGAAGGGATTCGATGTGGCAGATCATGTCATCGCCCAGCAGGTTCAGCCCGGCGATCTGGTGATCACCGGTGATATTCCCCTCGCCTCCTGGGTGATCGATGCCGGTGGCGAGGCGCTCAACCCCCGCGGCGAGATCTACACCCGCGAAACCATCAAGGCACGGCTCGGCATGCGCAACTTTATGGAAGAGCTTCGCTCGGCCGGCGTGCAGACCGGCGGCCCGGCCCCCTTCAATGCCGCTGACAAACAGCGCTTCGCCAACGCCCTCGACAAGTGGCTGGTCAAAGGCAAGCTGTAAAGAGACCCTAAAGGCGCCCTGCTTGGGCGCTTTTTCGCCGTAACATCCTGATTTTTAAAATAAGAGCTGACCACAACCGTCAGGCTGGTAAGATGCGCCGCCATCTTGTCCACGCCGTAATCATCATGACCGCCCAAGGGCACCTGCTCTTCTCCGTTACCTGCACCCTGATCGCCCATAAACTGCAGCTCACTCCGGCGCTGGCCGATACCAGCCTGTGGCAGACCATCCCTGCTGCGCTGGCCAGCGCCCTGTTGCCCGACCTCGACCACCCCAAATCGGTGCTGGGGCAGCGCCTGCCGTGGCTCTCGAAACCTCTGTCGCGGCTGTTCGGCCATCGCGGCTTCACCCACAGTCTGCTGGCAGTCGCCGCCGCTGTCTGGGGGCTGAACCAGAGCCTGCCGCCGGGCACCCTGCCCATGGGGGTCAAGGATGCGCTTATCGTCGGCTACCTCAGCCATCTGCTGGGGGACTGGCTCACCCCGGCGGGCATTCCGCTCTTCTGGCCCATCAAGCGCCGTTACCGCCTGCCGGGCTGGCCGCTGCGCAGTGGCGGCGCCATCGAAACCGGCTTTTGCACCCTCACCCTGCTGGTTGCCGGCTGGTGGTGCGGCTGGCGCCTGTAGGCCAGAAACGAAAAAGCCCCTGACGAGGTCAGGGGCTCAAACCGTGGCGGGTGCCGCCAGAGGATCAGATCATGATGCCTGCGATAACAGCAGAGAGCAGGCTGACCAGGGTAGAACCGTAGACCAGCTTCAGACCGAAGCGGGAAACCATGTTGCCCTTCTCTTCGTTCAGCGCTTTTACCGCACCGGCGATGATACCGATGGAGCTGAAGTTGGCGAAAGAGACCATGAAGATGGAGAGGATGCCGACGGTGCGCGGAGAGAGCTCGGCAGCCACCTTGCCCAGATCCATCATCGCCACGAACTCGTTGGTTACCAGCTTGGTCGCCATGATGGAGCCCGCTTGCAGCGCTTCACCACTCGGGATGCCCAGGATCCAGGCGATCGGGTAGAAGAGGTAGCCCATGACGAACTGGAAGTTCACGCCAAATGCCATCTCGAACAGATAGTTGATCAGGGCAATCAGGGCGATGAAGCCCACCAGCATGGCACCCACGATCACGGCAACGGTGAAACCGGCCATGATGTACTCGCCCAGCATCTCGAAGAAGTTCTCTTTCTTCGGGGTGTGGTGCTCGTCACCTTCGGCAATGGCCTTGATGTCGGTCACGGAGTTATCCGGCTCGTAGGGGTTGATCAGCGAGAGCACGACGAAGGTACTGAACATGTTGAGCACCAGCGCGGCAACCACGTAGCGCGGCTCGATCAGCTGCATGTAGGCACCGACGATGGACATGGAGACGGTAGACATGGCAGTCGCAGCCAGGGTGTACATCTGCTTCTCGTTCAGGTGCGGCAGGATGTTCTTGAGGGCGATGAAGTTCTCGGATTGGCCGACGATCATCGAGCTGATGGCGTTGAAAGACTCCAGCTTGCCCATGCCGTTGATCTTGGCCAGCACGGTACCGATACCGCGGATCACCAGCGGCAGCAGGCGGATGTACTGCAGAATACCGATCAGCACGGAGATGAAGACGATGGGCATCAGCACCATCAGGAAGAAGGAGAAGGCCCCTTCGTTGACCAGACCACCGAACACGAAATCGGTACCCTGTTTGGCAAACTCCATCAACTTGGTGAAGCCGGCCGCAAAGCCACCCACCACCGCCAGACCCACTTCAGAGTTCAGCATGAACCAGGCCAGCGCCAGTTCGACCACCAGCAGTTGGCCGATATAACGCAGCTTGATCTGTTTCCAGTTGTGGCGGTTCGCCAGCAGAGAGAGAGCAAGGACCATCACCAGTCCGAGCACAAAGTGAACGTATTCCATACCTGTAGCACCTGAGTAAATTGTAATTTTTGACCGGCGCCATCATAGACATTTGCACATTTAAAAATCAGATAGCCATCACAATCCCGCGCAATATTATGGAGGCAGGATAATACAAACGTTTTTAAATTAATTGTGCAATGAACTGATATTAATCGCGCAACATGGAAATATAAATTCTTTTAAAAACAACATACTGAGTAAGATTGGCGCCATTTTCATGTTCTTTGAAAATATTTCATCAGCATTTTCGCAACATTCCCTGTGGCGCAGTAACTGTTCGTGGAATATTTCCCAATCATTATATTAAAACACCGAAAATAGAAAACGTTTATCCTCGATAAATAATTAGATGAGTGTTTGAAAAATAGTCCTTATTTCATTGTCAGTGCTCGCCCGCGATCGGTTTGGCAACAAATGAACCTTTCATGGCCCCTCGTGACCAGCCGTTCAAAAATCCGCCACATCCGGTGCCACATTCTGGTATGATGCGCGGCCTTAGCGCTCGCGCATCCCCGTTTTCTCCGAAATAGAGTCCTTTTGTGAACAACAGCGAATTTAGCAGCCTCAATCTCTCCCCCGCCCTGCAAGAGAACCTCACCAGCCTGGGTTACCTGCAGATGACCCCGATCCAGGCCCAGAGCCTGCCCTTGGTGCTCGATGGCAAAGACCTGATTGCCAAGGCAAAAACCGGCAGCGGCAAGACCGCCGCCTTCGGCCTCGGCCTGCTGGCCAAGCTTAACGTCAACCGCCTCGAAGTGCAGGCGCTGGTGCTCTGTCCGACCCGCGAACTGGCGGATCAGGTGGCCACCGAGATCCGCCGTCTGGCGCGCGCCCTGCCCAACGTCAAGCTGGTCACCCTGTGCGGCGGCACCCCGACCGCACCGCAGTCCGCCACCCTGAGCTTTGGTGCCCACATCGCCGTCGGCACCCCGGGTCGTATTCTCAAGCATCTGGAGCAAGGCACGCTGGAGCTATCCGGCCTCAAGACGCTGGTGCTGGATGAAGCGGATCGCATGCTGGACATGGGCTTTGGCGAAGATATCAACCGGGTCATCAGCTATGCCCCCCAGCAGCGCCAGACCCTGCTCTTCTCTGCCACCTATCCGGAAGGGATCGCCCAGATGAGCCGCGGCGTGCAGCGCAATCCGGTCGAGGTGAGCGTGGAGTCTCTGCACGAGGGGAGCGCCATCGAACAGAAGCTCTACGAAGTGCCTGCCGGTCAGCGCCTCGACGCCCTCACCTGGCTGCTGAGCCACTACCAGCCAAGCTCCTGCGTGGTGTTCTGCAACACCAAGCGCGCCTGTAACGACGTGGCCGACCATCTGGCCGCCAAGGGCTTCTCGGCGCTGGCGCTGAATGGCGATCTGGAACAGCGCGAGCGGGATCAGGTGCTGGTGCGCTTTGCCAACGGCAGCGCCACTATTCTGGTGGCCACCGATGTGGCGGCCCGCGGTCTCGACATCAAGGAGCTGGGCGCCGTCATCAACTACGAGCTGACCTATGATCCGGAAGTGCACGTGCACCGCATCGGCCGTACCGGTCGTGCCGGCCAGCAAGGTCTGGCCCTGAGCCTCTATCAGCCGAACGAGGCCCAGCGCGTCAACTTTATCGAAGAGTACCAGCAGGCTCCGATGCCGCTGGGTGATCTCGACAGCATCGGCCGCGACATCAAGCCGATCGCCCCGCAGATGGTGACCCTCTCCATCGATGCAGGCCGCAAGACCAAGGTGCGGGCCGGTGACATTCTGGGCGCCCTGACCGGTGAAGGCGGCATTGCCGGCGCCGACGTGGGCAAGATCCAGATCTCCGAGCAGTACTCCTACGTCGCCGTGAAGCGCAGCGTGGCGAGCGCCGCCCTCAAGCGGTTGCAGGAAGGCAAGATCAAGGGTCGCAGCTACCGCGCCCGCAAACTGGGCTAAGGTTTTTTGCAAGCCGTTAGCCAGACCACAGGCGCCTGACAGGCGCCTGTTTCATATCTCCGATGCCGCCATGCGGCAAGACAGGCACCATGACCCAAGCAATCCAAACCGATGTGAGCTGCCAGAACTGCGAAGCCTGCTGCTGCCGCCTCGAAGTGATGCTCTTTACCGATACCGGCGTGCCGGACCGTTATGTACTGGAACGGGATGGCGAGATACCGGTCATGCGCCGGCTGGACGATGGCTGGTGCGCCGCCCTCGACCGCAACACCATGATGTGCCGTATCTACGAGGTGCGGCCGCTGATCTGCCGTGAATTCGAAATGGGTGAACCCGACTGCGTTGACGAGCGGGACAAGTGGTTTATCAAGCTGGAGTAAACCCGAGCCAACCAGAATGCGGGGTCGTCAAACGCTCGCAGGTTCACAGGGAGCGGTGCTGAGCTGCTCTCCCAGCCACTGGATGGCCGCAGCCTCCTGTTCAAAGTAACGTACCGCCCGAAAGGGCAATCCCTTGAAGATGTTATCCGCCAGATAGCGCTTGAAGCCCCCTACGAAAACCACCGCCAGAAACTGACAGCCACTCTCGGCACACCAGCCAAACTGGCGACGAAAACGGGCCAGCACCTCGGGCCCGGCCGCTTCAAACTCGGTTGCGACCTCGACAATCCCCCAGGGGCCATCCATCAATCCGGCCAGTTCGTGACGAAAGCGCGCCTCATAGGCCATGGCACCTGCCAGATTGAAGGGGCCACTCGGGCGGCAGATCAGCATCTGGCCCCTGCGCTCCATGTCGAATTGCCCATGTGGCTGCATGACTGCTCCCATTCCGTTACCACCACCATCGCCTGCAAATTGTTACCACAAGGTAATAATTTATAAGGAAAAGTCCAGCAACAAACAGGCTTTCCCCAAAGCGTGATCATCCTATCCTGCAAACCGTCGGCACCTCATGTTACCGACATCCCGCACTGAATCGATCTCAAGATGTGCGATTGCAGTTAACGAAACGTTACTGCTATTATCCGCGCCGCCACAAACATTCCACCTGCCGAAAGGTTTGGCGCCTCAACAAGGATGTGCAATGAAAAACAGGGACTTGAGTCATTACCAACGGATCTGGCGCTGGCACTTCTACGCCGGTCTCTTTGTCGCCCCTTTCCTGATCCTGCTGTCACTGACCGGGATCGTCTATCTGTTCAAACCCCAGCTCGACAACCTGATGTACCCCGAGCTGATGAAGGTCGCCCCCTCCAGCCAGACCCTGAGTGCCGACCAACTGCTGGCCAAGGCGATGATGACCATGCCCGATGCCAGCCTGCGTAAATATCTGCCGCCTGCCGCTCCCGACCTGAGCGCTCAGTTCATCATCAATCGGGGTGAACAGGAACTGACCCTGTTTATGGATCCCGCCAGCGGCGCCCTGCTCGGCACCATGGATAACAAGTGGAATCTGCAAGCGGTGGCTCGCTCCCTGCACGCCGACCTGCTGCTCGGCACCACGGGGGATCGGCTGATCGAACTGGCCGCAGGCTGGGGGCTGGTCCTGCTGCTGAGCGGCCTCTACCTCTGGTGGCCACGCAAGGGGCCCGGGGTGGGCGGCATCCTCTGGCCCAGAGTGAGCCAGCGTGGACGCCTTTGGTGGCGGGATCTGCACGCCGTGGTCGGCTTCTGGGGCGCTGGTTTCCTGCTGCTGTTGCTGTTGAGCGGCATGACCTGGACCGGTTTCTGGGGCGATCAGTTTGCCGCGGTCTGGAACCGCTTCCCGGCCGCCATGTGGAACGAGGTGCCCAAATCGGCACCGCTGGCCCGCACCCTGAATCAGGCACATGAGCAGACCGTCCCCTGGGCGGTGGAGAACACTCCTATGCCCAGCTCGCAGCCGATCGATGAAGCGCACGCTCATGGTGCCATGAACCACGGCGAGCACGAGGGAGTGGTGATGGCGAGCCAGCACATTGCGCTGCAACGGGTGGTCGAGATCGCCCATGAGCGGGGAGTCCAACCGGGTTACAGCATTACCCCGCCGGTCGGCGCCACCGGTGTCTATACCATCGCGATCTTTGCCGATGATCCGCGCAACGACGCCACCCTGCATATCGATCAATACAGCGGCAAGGTGCTGGCCGATGTGCGCTGGCAGGATTACGGCCCGGTCGCCAAAACGGTGGAGAGCGGCGTCATGCTGCACATGGGCAAGCTCTACGGCTGGCCCCATCAGCTGGCCATGCTGCTTATCTGCCTGATGGTGCTGGCCAGCGCCGTGAGCGGTCTGTGGATCTGGTGGTGCCGCCGCCCGCAGGGCCGTCTCGCCGCGCCGCCACTGCCCGCCAAATTGCCGCCGATGCGCGGTGCCATCGCCCTGCTAATCCTGCTGGGGATCGCCTTCCCGCTGGTGGGCGCCTCCATGGTCGCCATCTGGCTGCTGGATACTCTGCTATTCTCCCGCCGCACGCTCAAAGTGGCTCGAGCCAGCTAAACCCGCCAAAACCAAAAAGGGCTCCCATCTCGGGAGCCCTTTTCATTTATCGCGGTTACATCCAGCACGTCAGGAGAGCGCCAACCCGATAGAGAGCAGCAGGCTGAACAGAAAGGCGCTGATGGCGGTCTTCTTGAGGGCACCGGTCAGCACCTCGCCATCGTAGCTTTCGCGAAGAGTCTTGGCCGCATCGCTGAGAGGCTTCATGGCGGGCAGGAAGATCCACGGCCAGAAGCTGGCGGGCTGGGTCAGGATAAAGACGATGGTGACCAGCAGCGCCGCCCCCAGCAGTACCCAGTGATAAGCGATGGCGCGGTTGCGGCCAAGGCGCACTGCCAGGGTGATCTTGCCGCTGGCGGCGTCGGTCTCGATGTCGCGCACATTGTTGATATTGAGCACGGCGGTCGCCAGCAGGCCACAGGCGGTGGCGGGTAGCAGCAGATCCCACTCCAGCGTCTTGGTGAAGAGGTAGTAGGAGCCGAGCACCCCCAGCAGGCCGAAGAAGAGGAACACCGAGATATCGCCAAACCCGCGATAGCCGTAAGGAGTCTTGCCGACCGTGTAGGTCACCGCCGCAACGATGGCCGCGCCACCCAGCACCACAAATGCCAAAATCTGCAGCCACTGGCCGCCGAAGGCGCAGCCGAGCAGCAGCAGGCCACTGGCCACCGCCGCCAGCGCAGTCAGCCCCATCGCCACGCACATCTGCTTTTTGGTGATAAGGCCGGAGACCACCGCCCGCTGCGGGCCGATCCGCTCACCGTTGTCGGCGCCGGAAACCGCATCGCCGTAATCGTTGGCCAGATTGGAGAGGATCTGCAGCAAGATGGCGGTCAACAGGGAGAGCGCCATGATGGTGCCATCGAAGGCACCACGACTGGCAGCCAGCCCCGAGCCCAGCAGGATGGAAGAGCAGGCGAGCGGCAGTGTTCGCAAACGCGCCGCCAGCAACCAAACAGAGAAGGTATTTGTCATTTTGTGATGGCCAAACAATCGGATATTGATCGTGTTAAGGGTTATCGAACCGGATTTGGGTATACTTGGCCCCGGAGAGTGAAGCTCCCGCGGGCGATTTACATGGACGAATGGGCAGATAATATATAGGAAATCATCGCCCTTTGGCATAAACCTACGGCATCCAGCTACCGGATCGCTCGTTACTACCCGGCTCAGACAAGAATCCATGTTGGCTCAGACCCATATCAAGCAACAACTGGACGCCCTGCGTCACAGCAACGTCAGCGGCTTCGTACGGTTGCGAGTGGCGATCGAAATCCGCTCCTTTCTGGGCTGGCTCGCGGCGCAAACCCTCTATCCCCGCATCTACTGGCAGGCCCGTGGAGAAGCTCGTCCCGAGTATGTCGCGCTGGGCGCCATCCATGAACTGACCGAACCGCACGCCATCAAGCAGGTGTGCACTAACACAGCCAACCAGCATCATGACGACAGCCCTCGCTACTATGGCGGACTGGCGTTTGATCCGGCTCAGTCCGGCTGGCAAGGGTTTGGCCCCTGCCGTTTCGTGCTGCCCCGCATCGAGCTGGTGCGCCGTGGTGAGTGCGTCAGTCTCTGCCTCAACCTCTGGCTGGATGAAAACAATCTCGAGGCCGAACTGCAGGCGGCCGACGCCGCCCTCGATGCCCTGCGCCCGGAAGCCCCGCTGCCCGCCCTGCAAAAGCAGCTGTGGCAGCGACATGATTGCCCCGGCGCCGCCCAGTGGCAGACGCTGGTAGAGCGCGTCACCGCCTCCGATTTTCAGGCCCACACTCCCAAGGTGGTGCTGTCGCGGGAGAGCGTGCTGACCAGTCCGAACCATGATGCAGACATCAATCCCTGGGCCATGCTCGACCAGTGGGCCCGCCACGCCCAGGACTGCTTCCACTTCGGTTTTCAATTCTCCCCCGAGCAGGCCTTTATCGCCTGCTCCCCCGAGCGGCTCTACCGCCGGGAAGATCGCCACCTCTTTACCGAGGCGCTGGCGGGCACCATTCGCCGCTCCGGCGATGAAGAGGTGGATGCCCAACTGGCCGCCGAGCTGCTGGCCGACAGCAAGAACCGGCTGGAGAACCGGCTGGTACACGCCGACATCCTGAGCCGTCTGGCACCACTGACCCACGATGCCACCCTGACCGAGCCGCGCATTCTCAAACTGCGGCTGCTGCAACACCTCAAGTGCGATATCGAAGCCGAGCTCAAGCCCGGCGTCTGCGACTGGCAGTTGCTCGACGCCCTCCACCCGACGCCGGCGGTGGGTGGTGCCCCGCGCGAGGCGGCGCTCGCCTTTATCCGCGAATTCGAGCCCTACGATCGGGGCTGGTACGCCGGTGCCTGCGGCATGCTGAGCCGGGAGACCTCCGAGTTCTCGGTCGCCATTCGCAGCGCCCGCATTCAGCCGGGCAGCGTCACCCTGTTTGCCGGTGCCGGCATTGTCGCCGGTTCCGAGCCTGTCGCAGAGTGGGCCGAGCTCGACAACAAGATCGCCAATGTGCTCTCCCTGCTGGGATAGTCATTCACCCTTTTCACGCTACGAGAGCCCCTATGCCCACCCGTAAAGAGCCTGCCAGCGAAGAGTTTGCCTGCCCCCCGTTTTCGAGCCAGCACGCCACCTTCAATCACGTCTGGTCCTCCCTCTTGCTGGAGGAGCTCTTTCGCCTCGGGGTGCGCGACATCGCGCTGGCCCCCGGCTCCCGCTCCGCGCCGCTGACCATGGCGGCGGCCGCCCATCAGGGCTTTCGCCGTCACCTGCACTTTGATGAGCGAGGTCTCGGCTTTATGGCGCTGGGGCTGGCCAAGGGGAGCAACCGGCCGGTGGCGGTGATCATGACCTCGGGTACTGCGGTGGCCAACCTCTGGCCTGCCGTGGCGGAGGCCCAGCTCACCGGCGTGCCGCTGATTATTCTCTCCGCCGATCGCCCTCACGAGCTTATCGACAACGGTGCCAATCAGGCGATCGACCAGCAGGGGATCTTCGGCCACTACCCCGTCTATCAACAGAACCTGCCGAGCCCCACCCCGACCATTCCGGCGGCGTTTGTGCTGAGCTCGGTGGATCAGGCGCTGGCCAAACAGGCGCTCACCCCCGGGGTGGTGCACTTCAACTGCATGTACCCCGAGCCCCTTTACCCGGGCGAGCACTATCAGGATTTCTCCGACTATCTGGCCCCCCTTGGTGACTGGCTCGGCTCACACAAGCCCTGGAGCCCGTGGCAGCAAAGCGCGCCGAGCTGCCCCCCTCAGGCGGAGTGGGAAACCTTTCGGCAACAGCGCGGCATCGTTGTAGCAGGCCGCATTACCGACCCGAAGCAGGCACAGACCGCCGCCGCGCAGGCGGAGCAACTCGGCTGGCCGCTGCTGGCGGATCTGCAGAGCCAGATCCGCTTCGACAGCCGCAACCTCATCCACATGGATATGGCGCTCAACGACCCTGAATTCGTCGCCGAGCTGGGCCGTGCCGAGGTACTGCTGCAATTTGGTGCGCGGCTTGTCTCCAAGCGGCTTGGCCAGTTCATCAAGCACCATTCATGGCAGGATTACTGGCTGGTGGATCCGCAACCGGCGCGGCTCGATCCCGACTACCGGCTGCGCAGCCGGCTGCTCTGCAGTGCCAGCGCCTTTGCTGCGGCCCATCCGGTCACCACACAAGCCCCTTGGCACACATTGGCCGAGCGGCAACACAACGCCAGCCAGCAAATCGCCGCCGCCTGCGAGCACTTCTCCGAGCTTGGGGTCTGCCATCGCCTCAACCGCCTGATCGAAGGGCAACTGTTTGTCGGCAACAGCATGCCAGCCCGACTGATGGATATGCTCGGCGAAACGGGCAAGGGGCCGAGTCGGGTGATGACCAACCGCGGCGCCTCCGGCATCGATGGCCTGATCGCCACCGCCTACGGGTTTGCCCAATCAATCGAGCAGGACAGTGATGAGCCCACCACCCTGCTGCTTGGGGATCTCAGCGCCCTGCACGATCTCAATAGCCTCGCCCTGCTCAGCAAGGCGAGCCGACCGCTGGTGGTGATCCTGCTCAACAACGATGGCGGCAGCATCTTTCGTATGTTGCCGGTGCCCACCGAAGGGGAGCTGCTGGAGAGCTACTATCGGCTGCCCCACGGCCTCAGCTTTGAACATGCCGCCGCCATGTTTGGCCTCGCCTATCGGGCGCCGACCACCCTGCCCGAGTTCGAACGCGATTACCGCGCCGCCCTCCAACATGGCGTTACCTTGATCGAGATCCGGGTACCGAGCGAGCAGGTAGCCGATGATCTCAAGGCACTGGGGGCCGCCATCCGTGGTAAATAAAGATGCCAATGTGCCGCTGGTGCTGCTGCACGGCCTGCTGGGGGATAGCGGCGACTGGCAACCGGTGATCGACCGGCTGCCCGCCATCCACTGCATCGCCCTCGATCTGCCGGGTCATGGTCAGCATAGCGCTCTCAACGTCAGCGACTTTGAGCAGAGCCACCAGTGGCTGGTCACCGAGCTGGCCAGCCGCAACATTGAACGCTATCTGCTGGCGGGTTACTCGCTGGGTGGGCGACTGGCTCTCTATCACGCCAGCCGCGAGCCCGCCGGGCTGCGGGGGCTGCTGCTGGAGAACTGCCACCCGGGGTTAGCGGCCAGTGAACGGGCCGCCCGCATCCAGCACGATGAACAGTGGGCGCGGCGCTTTGAGCAGGAACCCCTGGCTGACGTGCTGGCAGACTGGTACCGGCAAGGGGTGTTTGCCGATCTCGACGACGCGGCCCGGGCCCGCCAGATCGCCCACCGCCTTGGCAACGACGGCCTGGGCATCGCCACCATGCTGCGCGCCACTTCGCTCGGCAAGCAGCCGGATCTCGCCCCCTGGCTCATGGCGAGCCAGCTGCCGGTTACTTATGTGAGTGGCAAGCGGGATCACAAATTCCATCAGCTGGCTTGCCAGCTGGCGAACCAGGATCGCAGAATCAACCACTTGGTGCTGGATGGCGGCCATAATCTGCATGCCCATCAGCCTGATAACTTTGCCCGACTCCTCGCGGAGTGGGTCAACCAACAAGAAGAGACGAGTCATGATTGAAGCAATGACGGAAGCTGAACTGTATGCACCTGTTGAATGGCAAGATTGCTCCGCCGGTTACGAGGACATCCTCTATCACAAGTCCAACGATGGCATTGCCAAGATCACCATCAACCGTCCCCAGGTGCGCAACGCCTTCCGCCCCCGCACCGTCAAAGAGATGCTGCAGGCGCTGGCCGATGCCCGTTATGACGATCAGATCGGCACTATCATCCTGACCGGTTTTGGCGAGAAAGCCTTCTGCGCCGGCGGCGACCAGAAGATCCGTGGCGACTACGGTGGATACCGCGATGACGAGGGGACTCACCACCTCAACGTGCTCGACTTCCAGCGCGACATCCGCACCTGCCCGAAACCTGTGGTTGCCATGGTGGCCGGTTACGCGGTCGGTGGCGGCCACGTGCTGCACATGATGTGTGACCTGACCATCGCCGCCGACAACGCCCAGTTTGGCCAGACCGGCCCGAAAGTAGGCTCCTTCGACGGCGGTTGGGGTGCTTCCTACATGGCTCGTATCGTCGGCCAGAAGAAGGCCCGCGAAATCTGGTTCCTCTGCCGCATGTACGATGCCCAGCAAGCCCTCGACATGGGTCTGGTCAACACCGTTGTGCCACTGGCAGAACTGGAGCGCGAAACCGTGCGTTGGTGCCGCGAAATGCTGCAAAACAGCCCGATGGCGCTGCGTTGCCTGAAAGCCGCCCTCAACGCTGACTGTGATGGTCAGGCGGGCTTGCAGGAGCTGGCGGGCAATGCCACCATGCTGTTCTACATGACCGAAGAGGGTCAGGAAGGCCGCAACGCCTTCAACGAAAAGCGTCGCCCCGACTTCTCCAAATACAAGCGGAACCCCTGATGACACTAGCCCTGTATCGCTATCAACTGCCTTTTACCCAGCCACTGACCTTTCACGGCAAGGTGGAGGTGGCGCGAGAGGGGCTGTTGGTGCGCATCAACGACGGCTGGGGGGAAATCGCCCCCCTGCCCGGCTTCTCGAAAGAGAGCCTGCAACAGGCAGAGGCAGAAGCCCTTGCCACGCTGGCAGCCCTGGCCGCTGGCGACACCCCGAACCCCGTGCTGCCGTCGGTGCAATTTGGCCTCGACTGCGCACGCCGGACATGGCCCGAGCAGCGCAACCCGCTGCCGGAGCCCTATCCCCTCATTCAAGGCTCCCCCCAGGAGCTGCTGCGCAACTGGAAAGAGTGGCTGCACCGCACGCCCGGCAAGGCCAAGCTGAAGGTGGCACGCTACCCGATGCGTGACGAGCTGGCGCTGATCCGCCTGCTGTGCGACCGCCTCCCCTCCCTCAAGCTGGTGCTGGACGCCAACCAGGGCTGGACCCGCGAGGAGGCCTGGACCTTCTGCGGCCACCTCGACCCGAATCGCATCGAGTATCTGGAAGACCCCTGCGCCGACTTTGCCGACATCGCCTTTGTCGCCAACCGCACCGGCATGCCGGTGGCGCTGGACGAACTGCTGGCACAAGGCAAGCCGTGGGAGCCGATCCCGCAACTGCGCGCGCTGGTGCTCAAGCCTACCCTGCTCGGTTCACTCGCCAACTGCGAAGCGCTGATCGCCCGCGCCCGCGAACTGCGGCTCAAGGTGATCATCTCCTCCTGCTTCGAATCGGATCTGGGCCTGAACCAGCTGTTTCATCTGGCTGGCGAATGGGCTCCCGAACAGGCGCCGGGTCTGGATACCCGCCGCTGGATGGCAGGCAACCTGCTGGGGAAAGATGGCAAACCGGATCTGAGTCGACTGGAGCAACTGTATTACCGTGATTGACCCCTCCCGTTCACCCGAACAGACACCTTGCCCGGTACGCCACCGGGCAATCTCAGCCCCGAACCGCATTGCCATCCACACCGCCTCGCCTCTCAGTTACCGCAAACTCGATGCCCGCCTCAACAGCCTGTGCCAACAGCTGGAAAAAGCCGGAGTGCGTCGTGGCGATCATCTGACAGCAGTGGTGCGCGGTGCGCTGGAAGATGTGCTGCTGGCGTGGGCCTGCGTGCGCAGCGGCGTGGTGTTCTGCCCGCTCAATCCCGCCTTTCCTCTCGAAAAGCAGCGTGAGCTGGCGGTGCAACTCGATGCCGATGCCTTCTGGTCGGCAGGGGAGATCCCGGCAGGCAACTGGCAGCCCTTGCAGCTCGACTTCACACGCGAACTGCCGGCAAGAGAGGAAGCGTGGCCGCTGGAATCGACCCAACTCAACAATATGATCCTCACCTCCGGCTCCAGCGGTACGCCGAAAGCTGTGGTGCACCGGCTCTGCAACCACCTTGCCTCGGCGCGCGGCTCTGCCACCCTCATTCCCCTCGATGATGCCTGCGGCTGGCTGCTCTCCCTGCCGCTGTTCCATGTCGGCGGCTACGCCATCCTGTTTCGGGTCTTTCTGGCGGGCGCCACGCTGGTGCTGGACGATCGCAGTCAGCCGCTCAAGGCGCGGCTTGAACAGCAACCCATTACCCATCTCTCGCTGGTGCCGACCCAGCTCTGGCGCCTGCTGGCAGAGGGTTTTGATCCCGCCCGTACCCGCCTGCGCGAATTGCTGCTCGGTGGCGCCGCCATCCCGCAGCCGCTGGTAAGTCGCCTCTGCGCCATGGGGCTCGAACCCAAGGCGAGCTATGGTCTCTCCGAGATGGGCAGTCAGGTCTGCACCGCTATCCCCGGCGATGCTGGCGTAGTTGGCAAACCGCTACCGGGACGGGAGGTGTGCATCCGGGAGCAGGAGATCTGCGTGCGCGGCACCACCCTGTTCGCCGGTTACTACCGAGATGGCGAGCTGGAACGACCCCTCGATGACGAGGGCTGGTTTCATACCCGCGACAAGGGAAGGTTCACTACGGCAGGGGAACTGCTGGTAGAGGGACGGCTCGATAACCTCTTTATCTCGGGTGGCGAAAACATCCAGCCCGAAACCATCGAGCAGCGACTGGTAGATCATCCCTCTGTCGCCCAGGCGCTGGTGGTGCCGGTACCGAGCGACGAGTGGGGGCAACGCCCCGCCGCCTTTATCGACTGGCACGGCGAGCCGGTTCCCGACTCCGAACTGGCAGCCTGGATCCGTAGCGCCCTGCCCGGCTTTATGGTGCCCGACCACTGGCTCCCCTGGCCCGACCTTGGCGGCAATCTCAAACCCTCCCGCCAACTGCTGGGCAAGGTAGCCCGACAACAAACCACTCGGGCACGACAAGCTGAATGAGATCGGACTCACAATTTACCGATCTTCTTTGAAAACAAAAAAGAAACATGTGAGTCCTTACTGCGGCACCAACCCACGATAATTCGATCAGACTCAAAAAGTCACCATCTTATTGATTTATCTGATTTTTAATTGGCAATTGATATCCCTTTGGAACTGTTTAAATTGCCTTGCGATTACTCGCAAGACAATACACAAACAAGAACAAAGGGATAAAAATGAACCGTTCAGGTACCGGGTGGCTGCTGCTGGCAGGCCCCCTGCTTTTGGCTACATCCTCGGCGCAAGCCAACTACTCCCCCAATGACTGGCGACAGTATCAGCTGACTGGCGAATCGAGCCGGCAACTGGCCGCTCGCATCACCGAGATCACTTACGAGCTCAAGGCGCGCAGCAGCAACGCCCCCTATCAGCAGCTCAGGGTCTACCGTCGCTTCGACTGGCAGAGCAGCGATCTCGCTGCACTGGCCGAACAGCAGTGTGGCGAGCCGCAGCTCAAGGTAGATGCGGGCTGGCAGATCCGCTTCGTGCGCTGTGAAGATCGGATTCCGGCGGGCAAGCTCATTCCCGCCAGCAGTTATGACTTTGGTTATGGCCTCAAGCAGGGTCGCTGGGAGCAGCTGGCGGGCACGCCGACCGCCCAGCGGCAGGATCGTCTGCCACTGCCACAAGCCATCATCCTGGGTCAGAGCGAAAGGGAGCTGGATCGCTGCGAACTCAACGCACAAGGCCGCTGCGCAGAGTCGGAGTGGCACTATCAGCCGCAGGATTGGCAGCAGTTGCAGGTACTTGAAGAGACCCCGAGTGAGCGGGATGGCCGGTTGGAGCAGATCTTCTTCCGCCTGCAGCCGGTGGCAGGCAGTCAGGCTGCCGCTCAGGTCAGCGAGATCCATGTCTGGCGCCGCTATCAGTGGCAGCTGGATCAGCTCACGCCTCAGCAGGAGTGTGATGAGCCGCAGGAGCGCAAGGAGGGGAGCAACACCATCCGCTATCGCATCTGCCGTCAGGTGATCCCCGCTGGCAGCGAGGTTCAGGTGACGCTGCAGGATAACGGCTACCAATACCCGGTCGCTGGCGGCGAGTGGCAACCCCTGCCAGAGAGCAAAGAGTGGCAGGAGAGCCGGGTGCTCAATCGCCCCATCGTGCTGGCCAGCAAGGAGGAGCAGCTGGAGTGCCGCCGCGCCAACGGTCGTCTCTGCTCCGAGCCCGAGCAGCCCGATGTGGATCTGCTCGACAGCGATGCCGCCAAACTGGTAGCCGACGTGAGCGGCCAGAACAGTCCTGCCTGGCAGGCGGATTACGGCCACGATGACGCCAAGCTGATGGCGGTGGTGCGCGGCATGCGTGCTCTGCTGGCGGCCAACCAGCCGACCCATCCGGCAATGGACAAGCTGCTCTACTATGTGCGCGCCCACAACTACCACGGCGGCGTTGGCAAAGAGAGTGATCAGGCTGCCCGGGCACTGGCCGGGGTAATGATTGATCTGCTCAACCACCCATTGCTGCTGGGAGCTGAACCGCAGGATCAGGCTGGCACAGTGCTGGAAGCCTGGAGCGTGGCAGCGCAGGGACAACTTGGGCAAGCCGCCTTCCGCCAGAGTGCCGCCCCCATGCTGGCCCAGCTCAACCAGGTGCTCGGCTATGCGGTGCAACATGCGGCACAGATCAATGGCCACAAACCCTGGGCCGATGGCCTGTTCGAGCTGCTCAATCTGGTCGATCAGAGCGCCTCTTACGGTCAGCAGGCAGACTTCAGCGCAGCTGTGCTGCAACAGGAAGCGGCATTGCGCCAGAGCCTGCTGCAACTGGGCCTGAGCGAGCTGGCCCTCTGGAAACAGCGCGATGGCTCACGGGATCTGTTTATCTTCAACAACATCCTCGATGCCCATAGCCGCCTCTACCAGATGATGCGCTACCTCCATCACACCAGCCCGGATAAGGCGATCGCCTATCGCCAACAGCTGGATCGCGATGTGATCGCCATCATGCGCCAGCAAGGGCTGATCCCGGGCGGACAGCATCCGGCTGCCATGCTGGAAGAGGTCTCCCTGACTCTCTCCAGCTACTACCTCACCTACACGGATCGCACCAGCGAGGCTTGTGTCAGCGGCGAGTTTACCGGGCTTTGCACACCGATCCGCATGGAAGATATTCTGCCGTTCGAGCACACCTGCTCGCCCACCCTGCGTCTGCGCGCCCAGGATCTGACCTTGGCTCAGGCCGAAGGGATCTGCCGCGAGCTGGGTGATGAAGAGCAGCGCTTCCACCAGCAGATGGAGACTGGCTGGCAACCGGTAGCCGATGATCACAACGAAGCGCTGGAGCTGGTGATCTTCAACTCCTCCGCCGACTGGGGCCGCTACGGCAGCGCGCTGTTTGGCGTATCCACCGACAATGGCGGCATCTATATCGAGGGGGATCCGGCTCGCCCCGGCAATCAGGCCCGCTTCTTCGCCTATGAGGCAGAGTGGAAACGCCCCGCTTTCCAGGTGTGGAACCTGCGCCACGAGTACGTTCACTATCTCGACGGCCGCTTCAACCAGTACGGCAGCTTCGGCCACTATCCGCTCAACCGCACCACTTGGTGGGCAGAGGGGATTGCAGAGTACATCGCCCACGGCCAGTGCTTTGCCCGGGGTCTGGATAACGTAGCAAACCGCCCCGCCAAACAGCGTCCGACACTGGCGGCTATCCTCCACCTTGACTACGACCAGGGTGGCGAGATGGTCTACTCCTGGTCCTATACCGTGCACCGTTTCCTCAATGATACCGGTCGCGGCGCCAGCTGGCTGGCGCTGGCACAGGCGCTGCGCAATCCGGATCGACAGCAGGCGATGAGCGACTTCGAAGGGGAGTTGGACCGCCTGATCGCCAACGACAGCGACGCCTATCAGGCGTGGCTCGCCCGGGATCTGCTGCCCTGGTGGCAAGCCAACAAGGAGTCAGACGCCTGCAAGGGTAACGACTCCGCCCACTGATAGACCTTCACCCAACAGAGGGGCTGCCACCGCAGCCCCTCTCTTTATCCTCCCGCTCTCCCGGCCTCTGCTGCGACAACCTCTGCCCGAATGAGGTGCCCGCCCGTTATCAAGCCTGACGCCAGCGGCCGAGTTGTAATAGAATGCCGATAGCCACTCCCAACTTCAGACCCTGACCGCACCGCGCATGAAGAAGTTTGCCAAGATCCTCCTCGCCTGCCTCGTTTTGCTGCTGGCCCTGATTGCCATGCTGCTGGGCTACAGCGAGTGGATCGTCTCGGATGCCCGTCACTACACCTACGATCAGGTAGACAAGGTGCCCTACAACCGGGTTGCGGTGGTGCTGGGGACCTCCAAATATCTCTCCGGTGGCGGCCCCAACCACTACTTCAAATACCGTATCAAGGCGGCGGCCGAGCTCTACAACAATGCCAAGGTGGACTTCATCATCGTCTCCGGTGACAACGCCACAGTGCAGTACAACGAGCCACGCCAGATGCGCCGCGCCCTGATCAAGGCGGGCATCCCCGCCTCCGCCATCTATATGGATTTCGCCGGATTCCGCACCCTCGACTCAGTGGTTCGCGCCAAGGAGGTGTTCGGCCAGGAGCGCTTTACCGTGGTCTCCCAGGGCTTTCATAACGAGCGGGCCATTTTCATCGCCCGCCATTTCGGTATCGATGCGGTCGGCTTCAATGCCGAGGACCCCAGCGCCTATCAGGGGATCCGCACCCGGGTGCGGGAAGTCTTTGCCCGCCTGATGGGGTTGCTCGACCTCTATGTACTGGACAAGGGGCCCAAGTTCCTCGGGGCTCCGGTCCCCATCGGTCTGCCTGTGCCTTGCCAGTCACTGAGCACTATCGGCAGCCTGCAACCCTGCCTAAAACAGCCCAAACCGGCGGTGGATGAGGCCAAGCCAGCGGAAGTCTCTGCCGCGGTTGCCACCGAGTCGGCAACTCCATCTTCCTCGGCCGTGACTGAACAAGTCACTCCTGCTGTATCCGCAGCGGCGGCTGAGCCGAGCACCGCCACACCATAAACAGACGACCCGCCAACTGGCGGGTCTTGGTATTACAGCGCGGGTTGTGGCGGTGAGCCTGTACACCCATTCCCAGCGACCAAGTCAGCCTCTAGCCGCTTGATAACGGCGGGCCACTTCGGCCCAATCCACCACCTGATAGAAGGCAGCGATATAGTCAGGACGCTTGTTCTGGTACTTGAGATAGTAGGCGTGCTCCCACACATCCAGCCCCAGGATCGGGGTATGGCCATGCATCAGGGGACTATCCTGATTGGCACTGCTCTCCACCTGCAATCTGCCTGCCTTGTCCACCACCAACCAGGCCCAGCCACTGCCAAAGCGGCTCAAAGCCGCCTGAGTGAAAGCCTGCTTGAAGGCATTGAATCCCCCCAATTCCCGCTCGATGGCCAGAGCCAGCTCACCACCCGGCTCACCGCCCCCCTGCGGGCTCATCACCAGCCAGAACAGGGAGTGGTTGGCATGGCCGCCACCATGGTTGCGGACCGCCCCCTGCAGGGCGGTTGGCAGGGTGTCGAAGCGGCGCAGCAGATCCTCAACCGGCATTGCGGCCAACTCGGGCGCGGCTTCCAGCGCGGCGTTGAGGTTGTTGATATAGGTCTGGTGATGACGGCTGTGGTGGATCTCCATGGTCAGTGCATCGATATGGGGTTCCAGTGCGTCGTAGGAATAGTTCAGGGCAGGCAGGGTATGGCTCATGATGACCTCTGTTCGGATTAATGGAGCCGGGATGAGGGCTCGCTCTGACACAGGCAGTGACCGAGCGAACGCATGATCCCGGTGTGGCTGCCGTGGCGCTGTACGAACGTCAGCAACTCGGCACGGGTTGTGCGGGTATGGCGCAAAGCAGCCTCTCGCAGGCGAGAGGAGCAAGCGGGGGAGTGACAGGTTGCCAACAGGCAGTCGTGCACATAGCAGAGCAGGTCGGCGGCGCGATCGGGCAGAGTCATGGCCACCAGCAGATCCGCCAGATTGTGGTGAGCCACCACCAGCGCCGCCACCGCCTCATCGGCGTCATGCCACTGCACCAACTGCTGACGAGCCAGCCAGAGCGCCTGCTGATAATGAGCCAACGCCTGATGATACTCGCCGCAGTCAAACAGCCGGTTGCCATCTCGGGTCTGCTGTTTCCAGTGACTCATGCTGCTGCCACCTTCGGTCGACTCGACCCACCCCTTCACCCAGGTTGCTGTCATATGCTTCACACCAACAAATGATAATAATTATCATTACACGAATCATATCCGGGAGACAAGGGGCGTCGGGATCGCAGCAAACAGCCAAAACAGCGCGGCCACTCCTTGGCAAGGAGTGGCCGCTTGAGGCACCGGTCAGTGAATTCGACCGGCTAATTGGAAGTTAACGGCAGGTCAGATGTTGTTGGCTGGCGAAGGCGGGGCAATTCCAAGCAGCATGTGATCCATCATCCCCACCATGCGCCCTATCTCGGGCTTGGTGATGGTATCGTTGGCCCCCAGTTGCAGGGCTTTCTGGCGGTTGTCATCGCTCATCAGGGAGGAGAACATCACGATGGGCATCTCCTTGTAGGAGGGGGTATCCCGCACTCGCTTGAGCAGGTGCATGCCATCCATGCGCGGCATCTCCACATCGGTGATCACCGCATTGACGAAGCCGGTCACCGGCATTCTCTCCTCCTGGGCCAGACGATCGAAATCCGTCATCATCTCCAGCCCCTCTCCCCCGTCCTTGGCCGTGATCACGTTGTAGCCAGCTGTGCGCAGGGTGGTCTCGATCATCTTGCGGATAAAGGCCGAGTCGTCCACCACCAGAATGGTTTTGCCCTGGCGCAGCGCCATCATGCGATCGTCGATGAGCACCTTGCGATCCTGGGTGACGTCGTACTTCTCCATGCTGAGCTCGGGGTTGATATCGGCGATGATCTTCTCGAAATCGAGGATCATGATGAGGTTGCCATCGCGCCTGACCACTGCCACCACGCAGTCGTTCTCCCCCGCCTCCAGAAACTGGCTGGGGGACTCCACATCCTCCCAGGAGACCCGGTGGATCCTGCTGACGCTATCGATCAGAAAACCGTTGGCCATCTTGTTGAAGTCAGTGACGATCACCACCTTGTGGCTGGGGTCCGGGTTGGTCTTGATGCCGAGCCAGCCCGCCAGATCCACCAGCGGGATCAGCCGATCCCGCAGGGAGAATACCCCCACCATATGGCGCTGGGCATTGGGATAATCTGTGGTTTCCGGCACCCGGATCACCTCGCGTACCTTGGCGACGTTGATCCCGTAATAAGCGGTTTTTTCACGGCCATCCGGTAGCTGCTTCTTGAGGTGAAACTCGATGATCTCAAGCTCGTTAGTGCCACTTTCGGTCAGGATAGATTTACGCTCTTCCCCATCTTTGGACATCATGGTGACTCTCATTCTGGTTGCGCGGGCAGCAGACCGCTGCGGTTTTCCCTCAGTATAGGAATGGATTTCACCCAGCGGCTCGGATCTCGGCAAGATTGCAGCCTTAACCGCTTGATCCCGCAGGCTGGCGGGATCGTATCTGCCAATCAGGACAACATTGGCGGATGGTGAAATCCATCATGTACTCACAAGGAGCCTGAGATGAGTGAAGGCATCGTCGTGATTGGCGCTTCTGGCGGTATCGGGGCGGCTCTGGTGACACACTGGTTGGCGGCGGGTGTCGGGCCAGTGATTGCCATCAGCCGCCAGCCCGCACCAGCAGGAGCCTCTTCGCCAGCCCTGCACTGGCTATGTTGCGATTACAGCGATGAGCAGATGGCAACTGCGGTAGCCCGCATCGCGGAGTTGGCACCGAGACCGCACAGGGTGGTGATCTGCAACGGCATCCTGCATCAGGGGGAGATCCAGCCAGAGAAGCGGCTCGAAGCAATCAATCTCGATGCCATGACCCGTCTCTACCAGACCAACGCCCTGCTGCCGCTGCGCTGGATCAGCCAGCTGTTACCGCTGTTTGGCCGCGAGCCTTGCACTCTGGCCGTTCTCAGTGCCCGGGTCGGCAGCATTGGCGACAACCGAGCGGGCGGCTGGTATGGCTATCGTGCATCCAAGGCCGCCCTCAACATGCTGCTCAGGTGTGCCGCCATCGAGCTGGCCCGGCGGGCCCCAGGCGTCAAATTGCTGGCCTTCCATCCCGGCACAGTGGATACCCCACTCTCCCGCCCGTTTCACGCCAATGTACCGCCAGGAAATGTGCAGAGTCCCGAGCTGGTAGCCGACCATCTGATTAACCTGATGAACCGGCTGCAACCGGATGGCGAACTGAGCTTTCTCGACTGGCAGGGCAAACCTATCGAGTGGTAGAGGAACTCAAGAGACGCGCCAGCAGCGCCCGCAAACTCTTGATCACTGCGGGCTTGCCCGCCAGCTGCAACCTCGCAGCCAGTCTTCCCCAGTCGGCATATTGCCAGATAGCTGCGATCAGCAGATAACGCTCTTCAGGAGTCAGTGAACCCAGCACAGCCAGATGGCGCGCCAACCACAACTGCAGGCTGGATTGGCTCAGTTCAAACGGCTTGTGATGCAGGGCAAAGCACCCAACCTCATCGCGCTCGAACTCGTCAAGCTCAGCCGCGGTGACGGTGCTGCCTTGCAGACATTGCCATACCAGCTCGGGCTCCAATCCTTTCAGCTCGCCTGCCAGCAAGGTTGGCAACTGGCGTACGAAACGCTGCTGCCACCCGGCCAGCTCGGGCTCATGTTCGGGTTTCAGCGCCTTTAGCAGCAGGGCTGCGTGGCAGCCGCTGGCGGCATCCCGCTGCAGGCCGATGCGCAGTACCTCCAGCCCGGCCTTGCGCCAGAAAGGGAGCAGGTCGGCGCTAGCCGAAAAGGCAGAACCGAGGTAATCGATCCCCGCCTGACGATAATGTTCTTCAAGCCTGCCAAGCAGCAGCGAACCCAGTCCGTGGCGGTGCAGCTCGGGATGGATGGCGATACGCATCACCCGGGCGTAGCTGCGCCCCCCCGCCGTTTTGAAACCGGCGTGGGCCAGCAACGACTGGGGCAGCAGATGGCCGCGCGGACGGCGGCGACCGGCCCAGATCGCTTCGGCCAGCTCGGGTTCTATTCCCCCTTCCCGCACCACCAAGGCCACTCCCAGCAGGCTCGCATCCTGCTCCAGCAGATGGATGTCGAGATCCGGGCTCTCCAGCAGGGACCTGAGATCACTCGGCGTAGTCTGGTAGTGGGCCAGCACCAGCAAGCCGAACAGCTGGTTGAGCAACGTCTCATCGCTCGCCAGCGCCTCTTGACTGACCAGACGCCAGCTCGGGCTGGTCGGCGGCAAGGGAGTTGCCACTTCGGCATTGAGGCCGAGCAGGCGGAAAATCAGCGGCTCCAGCGGGTCGCGCTTACTCCAGCGAATGGGTTCAGAGAGGCGGATCTCCTGCCACTCCGGGGTCTGGCTATCGAGCACCCGTTTGAAGCGCAGGTGAAAACCGCGCCCCGTCCCCTCGTAACCGTGCTCGGTGGTGGCAAACACGATGCGACTGTGGCGGGCCAGCATGGCCTCGAGCAGCGGGGTCGGAATGGCGGCCGCTTCATCCACCAGCAGCAGATCGGGATTCATCGCCTCGTGTACCAGCCGATCCGGCGAGCAGTAGCTCAGCCCTGTCAGCTGTTCCGGCGTGCAATCGAGCCCGCAAGCGGCGTGGGCAAACAGGGTCGCTACCGTCGCCTGCGAGGGGGCCGTCACCACTATGTTCAGCGAGGGTTGCTGGCGCAGCAGCTCGGCGGCAGCCAGCCCCAGCAGCGCACTCTTGCCACGGCCGCGGTCGGCGCTCAGCACCAGCGGACGGCGGCGATGGCCCTGCAACACCTTGTGGATGGCGGGCAGTGCCCGTGCCTGATCGCTGCTCAGCCTGCGCTCGGGCCCAATCGGTTGCCACGGCTGCGAGCAAACCGGCGGCTCCAGAGAGAGGGCAGGCTCCCCCGCCAGCAACCGCACCAGCCGGGCGATAAAGCCGTGACCGGCCCGACCGGCCTCCTCCGGCTGCGCCACCAGCCGGATCCGGTCAGGATCCGGCCATGAAGGCCACTCTACTCTGGGCGGCGTCAGCAGCAACAGCAAGCCACCGGCGCACAAAGTGCCCGCCAGCGCCCCGAAGGCGTCGGGGTTAAAGCCGCTGAAGGCGTTGAACACCAGCGTGTCGCACTCCTGACCGAGCCGCTGCAGCGCCTTGGCGGCGGGTTGCGGGGCATAGCACTCGGGCCCGGCTCCCAGCCAGAAGACCGTCTCGCCGAGCAGGGATTGGGCGCGGGCAATGCAGTCGGCCTCCTCCCCCTCCAGCCAGATCAGGCGCCGCTCGCCGGCGCGGGCCAGCGCCTCGCGCAGCAGGGTGACCTCTTGCTGTGTCATGAAGCTTGGCTGTCAGCCGGTTTGCGGGGCTCGAACATGCGATCTCCCATCTGATCGATAAAGGTGTGAGCCTTCTGCACCATGAAACGCTCGGCATCGGCCGGATTAACAAACAGATCGGAGCGGATGAAACGGTGGGTTTGCAGCACGCCGTCCAACTCCTTGGTGATGCGCCCTGCCAGTCGGTACTGCCCCCCTTCCGCCATGGGTTCCGGATAGATGAGATAGCCGGCATATTCGGTGGGAGTGACTTCCGGCGCCTTGGTCGGCTCGCCCCCGAACAGGGCGCTGAACAGTTTCTTGAGCATGGTGATCTCCTCTGGTTGCCAGCATTGTCCCCAAGGGGTTGCACAGTGGCAAGCAGGGGATCTTATTACCAATGGTTATTTGCACTACGAACCATTCTCATTTAGATTTCATCTCATTCCACAAGAGGTGACCATCATGTACGTCTGTTTGTGCCGCGGCATCACAGATACCCAGATCCGCAAAGCGGTGCAGTCAGGTAAAAGCGAGTTCCGCCAACTCAAGCAGTCGCTCGAGGTGGGCGCCCAATGTGGCAAATGCGTGCGCATGACCATGGAGATCATCGCCGCCGAACTCGACAAGATGGAGCAGGAGCAACCCGTGCTCTACTACGAAGTGGCCTGATCCGGACACCTCTTTTCTGATGCGACCCGCCAACAGGGTCACCCCTTTTCTCAGGCGAGCTGGCTCGCCAGACCTCTTGTTGTCACTTTTCTGGACTAAGCTCTAACGATCGAAGCCTCAGGCACGAACCAAGGAGCACTGTCGATGAAAGGAGATCCCAAGATCATTGCCCACCTCAACAAGGTGCTGGCCAATGAGCTGATTGCCATCAACCAATACTTCCTGCATGCCCGCATCTACGATGACTGGGGCCTCAAGGCGCTCGGGCACAAGGAGTACCACGAATCCATCGACGAGATGAAGCACGCCGACGAGCTCGTCAAGCGGGTGCTGTTTCTCGAAGGGCTGCCCAACCTGCAGGATCTCGGCAAGCTGCGCATCGGTGAAACCGTGGAAGAGATGCTGCGCTGCGACCTCTCGCTGGAGATGGATGCCATTCCCGACCTGAAAGTGGCCATTGCCTACGCCGAATCGGTGCAGGATTACATCAGCCGCGACCTGTTCCAGGAGATCCTGGAGGATGAGGAGGAGCACGTGGACTGGCTGGAGACCCAGCTAGACCTTATCGATCGCATCGGGCTGGAGAACTACCAGCAGTCGCAACTGCACCACGGTTCATCCTGAATAGTTATGGCATGAAAAAACGGTTAAAAAACCCGCTCAGGCGGGTTTTTTAATGTCTGGCTGCATAGCTTTTCACGCCACTTATCAGCATGAAAAATAAGCGTATTTTTGCTATTCAGATCGCAAAAACAGACGCTTGGGAGTTGCACTATTGGGGCCCCTCACAGGGACATACAATAACAACATGTGAAAGGACTACATCATGCACTTCCTACCCAACAAGCTCGCGCTAGCCTGCGCCATTGCCCTGTCTCTTGCCGCCTGCAATGACAACAGCTCGAACGCACCTGCAGATCCCGCAGCCACCAAAGCATCCCTGATGCAAACCATGGATGAGGCCCTGCGCGAGAGCCAATCGCTCGACCCCTACGGTTTTGCCATCGATGCCACCAGCATCGCCAAGCGCAAAGCACTCGACAGTTCACTGCTCCAACGACTGAATGCTCTGGATCCCACGGTGCTAAGTGAGCGGGATCGGCTGTTCTACGACATGATCCGCTGGGACTTGCAGATCAATCTTGAAGGATACGATTTACCCCAATCCCAGATCCCGATCCATCACTTCCGCAACCGCGTGGTGGATCTGGCAGATGACGTCGGCGCAGCCCCTGCCAGCGGCAAAGCGGCTCGCACCGTCAGCGGTGACTTCGACTATTTCGAGCACAGCTCGGCCGACAGGGTCACGCCGAGTGATGGCGCATGGCGACGGGATCTCGACCGCACAGACACAGCTCCGGCACTTGCAATGGCAACTCGAGCAAAGACAACAATGACCCCGCTGGCCTGGTATCAGGAACACCTCACCTGGCTCAAGGCCTATGATGTCTATCTTGCCGAGGTGAAACACCAGTTCGAGCTGGCCAGTGTTCAAGGCAACACCTTGCCTGATGAGCTGGTAGACCGGCTGCTGGCCCAGCTCAACAGCAAGCTGGATGGGGAGGCGATCGCCGGCTCCAACCTCGGCTGGCAGCAGTTGCCGGGGGATGCCGATGCCACACTGCGAGCAGACTACAAAGCCGTGTTGGACAGCATCAACACCCGCTATATGGCGCTGCGCGACTATCTGGATTACCAGCATGGCGGCGCCTATGCAGTGCGCTTGGGTAGTGGCGAGTGTGATGATGGCTTCTGCGGCATGACCAACGGGCGAGACTGGTATCGCTGGCTGCTGAAGAAGCACACCACCACCAATATGACACCCGAGCAGGTACATGAGCTGGGATTGAGCGAGGTAGAGCGGATCTTCGCTGCCATGGTCAAGGTATGCCATTCCGTCGGCAAGTGTGACAGCGACGACGTGAGCCAGAGCAAGCAGAGCGGCCAGATCTACGCCTTCTTCCGCTATCTGAACGAGCCGGCCTTCTTCTATCAGAACCCGCTAGAGGTCTGGTCCGCCGGCCTCAACCCGGACAATGCAGCCAGGGCGACGTTGAGCGGGCCACAGCAGCAGGCGCTGGCCGAACACGAGCGGGCACAGCAGGAGTACAACGTCTTCAAGAGCAAAGCAGCACTGGTGCTGCCAGACTTCTTCGATGCCGAACGTACCATTCCCAAACTGGATTACGAGGTGGTGCCCGTCTCCTATCAAGATGCGCCATACGGCGGGGTAGCCTGGTATCAGGACGGCAACCCGCAGACCGGCCGCAAGGGGCAGTTCTTCCTCAACACATACTACCCCTATGGTCTGCAGAGCTGGAACATCAGCACCCTGCTGGCCCACGAGGCGGCGCCGGGTCACCACTTCCAGGTCACCATCGCCCAGGAGCTAGCCGCCAAGGATCCCGACTTCCCGCAGTACGTGGCTAACGCCTCCTACACCTCCTATGCGGAGGGCTGGGCGCTCTACACCGAGTACCTGGCGGATCACGACATGGGGCTCTATCAGGGGCGCGGTCTCTACGATCCGGCGGTGGGAGACGTGAAGGTCGAGGGATCTTCCGCCTTCAACAACCAGTTGCAATACTTTGGCCGCCTCAACGAGGAGATGCTCAGGGCGATGCGGCTAGTAGTGGATACCGGTATCCACTGGTATGGCTGGAGCCACGATCAGGCCGTCAACTACATGAAGGAGAACTCGGCATTGGGTGCTGGGGACATCAGCTCCGAGGTACCGCGATACATGGCCTACACTGGCCAGGCGACCTCCTACAAAGCGGGCCAGCTGGCGCTGATCCGGATGCGGGAGTCGGCCGAGCAGGCTCTGGGCGGAGGCTTTGACCTCAAGGCGTTCCACCACCATGTGCTGGAATACGGCATGCTGCCCATCTCGGTGCTGGAGCAGAAGAACAAGCAGTGGATTGAACAGTCGAAGTGATCACAGTTACGGCGCCCAGCAAGGCAACGGGCGCCGCTTTCGATTAGGATACGGCTCTCTGCAAATAACAATGCTACGGACGATTTCCATGGAACAGATTGCACGCGAGATGGCGCCCCACAAACGGGTTGCACTGGTGGCTCACGACAATATGAAGACCCCTCTGCTGAACTGGGTGATGCGTCGCAAGGAGGAGCTCAAGCTGCACCATCTCTATGCGACCGGCACCACCGGCACCATGCTCGGCAAGAAGGCGCAACTACCCATAACCTGCCTCTTCTCCGGCCCCATGGGGGGCGACCAGCAGCTCGGCGCCCTGATCGCCGAAGGGAAGATCGACGTACTGATCTTCTTCTGGGATCCCCTCAATGCGGTGCCGCACGATCCGGACGTGAAGGCGCTGCTGCGCCTCGCGGCAGTCTGGAACATCCCGGTCGCCACCAACGAAGCGACCGCCGACTTCATCATGGACAGCCCCCATATGCGGCAAGCGTTCAGCGTACAGATCCCGGATTACGCCGGTTATCTGAAGGCACGCACCGAGTGATCGGCTAACCCGTCATACAAGAGGGCCGCAACAAGCGGCCCTCTTTAATTGGGAAAATGCATCAGCCAGGGAAACAAATCGACGCCGGCTTATAGCGCCCGGGCGAGAATGCGCGCCACCCGATCCGGATCGATATCCTGCAGCTCCCCAAGTGCGGTGCGCCCCACCCGCTTGAGGTTGGAGCAGACCGCCGGAATGCAACTTTCGCTGAGGCCATAGTCAGCCAGCCGGGTACCCAATCCCATCTTCTGGAAGAATTGCTCGGTGCGGATAATCGCCTCTTCGATGCGCAGGGCCTTGTCCTCGCGGGTCGAATGCCACACCCGTTCGGCAAACTGAGCCAGCTTGTCCTGCTTCTGGCTCGCTCGCTCACGCAGCAGTGAGGGGAGCACCACCGCCAGGCTCTGGCCGTGGTCCAGCCCGTAAAGCGCCGTCAGCTGATGACCGATGGCGTGAGAGGCCCAATCCTGCGGCACCCCGCAGCCGATAAGGCCGTTGAGCGCCAGACTGGCGGCCCACATCAGATTGGCCCGCACCTGATAGTTGGTCGGCTCCGCCAGCGCCTTGGGGCCGTTCTCCACCAACACCTGCAGCAAACCTTCCGCCAGCCGATCCTGTACCTCGCCTCCCACCGGAAAGGTGAGGTACTGCTCGGCAATATGGACGAAGGCATCCACCACTCCATTGCCGGTCTGGCGCGGCGGCAGACTGTAGGTGGTCGCCGGATCGAGCACCGCAAATTGCGGCTGCACCAGCGAGCTTCTGAAGGAGATCTTCACATCCCCCCGGCTCACCACCGAGGTGGGATTGCTCTCGGAGCCGGTGGCTGGCAGGGTCAGCACACAGCCCATCGGCAGCGCCTTGTGCACACTCGCCTGTTTGCCGCAGATATCCCAGGGATCATCCCCCTCGTAGCAGGCGGCCGCCGCAACAAACTTGGTGCCATCGACTACCGAGCCACCACCGACCGCCAGCAGGAAGTCGATGCGCTCGCGCTTCACCTGCGCCACCGCCTCCATCAACAGCTCGAATCTGGGGTTAGCGCCGATGCCGGAAAACTCCTGCCACGTCACCCCTTCCAGCGCCCGGGTCAGCTGCTCATAGACGCCGTTTTGCTTGATGCTGCCACCGCCGTAGAGCACCAGCAGCCGGCTGCCGGGCGGGATCAGTTCGGGCAGGCTAGCGATCTGCCCCTCGCCGAAACAGATACGGGTCGGATTGGCATATTGGAAGTTGTACACGGCGGACTCCTCGACTGGCTCAATGCGCGAACATTGTGCGCCTGTGGGGAGGTGAGGTCAAAAGAGGTGGCAGAAGCTTGCCCATCGGCGGTCGACACTGGCCCATCGGTGCCGACCGGGTAGATCTCAGAACAGCGGCAGGATCAGGCAGTTTTGGCCTCATCTTTGGATGAGCTCTTCTTGCCGGTCAGGCGATCCATCGCCTCCTTGAGCATCGCCTCTCGCTGCTCGTTGAGCGCCTTGCTCTGCTCTGCCCGCTCTTCCGGCGTCAGCTTCTTGTTATCGGCGATGGTCTTGAGCTTCTCTTCGATCTCGTTGAACTTCTTGCGATCGAAACCAAGCGCCTTGTCCACCAGCTGCTGCACCACGCCCCCCTTGTCGGAGCTCATATCCAGCGCCGGCGGCAGCTTGTTGTTCTTGGCCAGATGTTCGTAGGTCAGCACCTGCTGGGCCTGACCGGTCATGCGTTGGGTGGAGAGGCTGACCATCTCCTCCCAGCCACCACCCTGACCGCCGCTACTGGCACTGTTGAGGGTGGCGAGGGCGCGGTTGTTGGATGCGCTCTGGGCAAGCTGCTGGCTGTAGGGTTTGATATCCATGGGGGCTCCAATTCGGTGCGCATCTGCGGCAATGAGCACAGGCTGATCCGGTCACATGGGGCGTCAGGCCCCACCATTATCAATTAAACCAGCAAGTTACAGGCCAACTTGTCAGATAGTACGAGATCCAGAGATATGGCGGATCTCACCACGCATCCCTCGCAAGCAGGCGTCAGAATCATGACTCATCTGCTGCCAGCTCACGCTGTTTTGGCACATTTTGCCGTCCACGCGCCACGATGCCAGAGAAAAGTCAGGAACCGCAGCTCGATCACAAAATAAACAACCACTCGGGAATACAATTTTGGCGCACATCACAACCAGCCAGCCGTGTCATGGATGATCTGTTCGCAAAACCAATAACAGGCAGACCAATCTGTCGTGCTCACTCCGCTGCCAGTTCGGAGTTGCAGCCTCCCCACACCTCATCCCCTCGTCTGACTCTCACTCACCGCAACCCTTCGGGTACACCTATGAAAAAACACACCTTGAGTCTTCTCTCTGCCACCCTGCTCACCCTGCTTGGCACCAGTGCCGACGCCTGTACCGGCCTTATCGTCGGCAAGGGCGCCAGTGCCGATGGCAGCGTGATGATCGCCAGAAACGAGGATTTTGGCGTCAACAACTGGAACAAGTACCTCGCCTTCCGGCCCGCGCAGCAGAACGAGGGCAAGGTCTGGAAGCTGGGCAACGGGCTGGAAGTGCCGATGCCCAAGGCATTTTTCGCCTACTCCGCCATCCACGACTGGGATGCCACAACCAGCGACCCGGCAGGCAAATATTATGAGGAGCGCGGCATCAACGAGTTCAACGTCGCCATCTCGGCCACCACCAGTGCCGAGGTCAACGACAAGGCCCGGAAAGCCGATCCGCTGATCGAGAAGGGAGTGATTGAAGCCATCATCCCGACCCTGATCCTGCCGCAGGCCAGGACGGCCAAAGAGGGGGTCGAGCTGCTCGGCCGCTATGTGGAGCAATATGGCGCCGGTGAGGGCAACAGCCTCTATCTGGCAGATGTGAACGAAGCCTGGCTGATGGAGATTGGCTCCGGCCACCACTGGATCGCGGTGCGGGTGCCGGACGACAGCTACGCCATGGTGGCCAACGGCCTGCGCATTCACGGCGTCAGTCTCGACAGCGCCGATGTGCTGCACTCGCCCAAGCTGCTGGAGTTCGTGCGCGAGCACAAACTGCTGGATAACGCCGACCCGAAAGAGTTCAACTTCGCCAAGGCGTTCGGGGTGATTGCCGACCCCTACAACGTGGATCGGGAGTGGCTCGGCCAGAAAATGCTGACCGCCAGCCATCCGCAGCCGACCCGGCAGGCACAATATCCACTGTTTATGAAGCCGGATGCCCCCATCGCCGTGCCGGACGTGGCCAGGCTGCTGAGCGCCACCTATGAGGGCACGCCGCTAGCGGGCAAGGCGGAGAGGCCGATCCGCATCGATCGCCAGCTCGAATCCCACGTCATCCAGCTGCGCAAGGAGATGCCCAAAGAGCTGCAGGGGCTCATCTGGCAGAGTTACGGCGTGCTGGCCGAATCTGTGATGGTGCCGCTCTACAACACCCTGGAAAACTATCCCCTGCCCTATCGCACCGGCAGCGACAGCTACTCCGATGATTCCGCCTACTGGCAGTTCCGCAGCCTGACCGCGCTGGCCAGCGCCGATCCGGACAAGTACCTGCCGCTGCTGCGCGGCGTCTGGAGCAAGGAGAGCAACAAGCTCTACAAGGAGGTGGCCCTGCTCGACCAAAGCCTTAAGCAGGCCTATGCCAGCGACAAGGCCACCGCGCTCGGGCTGGCCGCAGACTACTCCTATGGCCAGTTGGAGCAGACCTATCAGATGGCCAAAACGCTGCGCTACAAGCTGATGACGGATCTCACCAAGCGCAGCGAGAAGAAGTATTCGCCGGAGGAGTTCAAGAAGATCATGAGCCTCTAATCGGCTCGCCAACGCAAAGAGGCTCCCAAGGGAGCCTCTTTCGTTTCAGCCAATCCAGCGATCAGCGGCGGCTGATATTGAGCGGGCCGAAGGTCTGGGCCACCGGCATGATCTCGATGCTGTTGATGTTGACGTGGGCCGGCTGCTGGCTCACCCAGAGCACGGTATTGGCGATATCTTCCGGCTGGATCGCCTCCACCCCCTGATAGACGGAGGCCGCCTTGGCATCGTCACCGTGGAAGCGCACGTTGGAGAACTCGGTGCCGCCGCACAGGCCCGGCTCCACGTTGGTGACGCGGATGGCGGTGCCCGCCAGATCGGCGCGCAGGTTGAGGCTGAACTGCTTCACGAACGCCTTGGTGGCGCCGTAGACATTGCCGCCCGGATAGGGGTAGGTGCCCGCGATGGAGCCGATGTTGATGACATGGCCGCGATTGCGCGCCACCATGCCCGGCAGCAGCAAGCGGGTGAGCAGAGTCAGACCGCTGATGTTGGTGGCGATCATCTGCTCCCAATCTTCCAGATCCGCCTTGTGGGCCGGCTCCAGCCCCAGCGCCAGACCGGCGTTGTTGACCAGCAGATCCACCTCGCTCCAGGCGGCAGGCAGAGCAGCGATGGCAGCGCGGGTAGCCGCCTTGTCCTGCACATCGAACGCCAGCGGCAGGAACTGCTCGCCCAGCTCGTCAGCCAGCGCAGCCAACCGCTCGGCACGGCGACCGGTACCGATCACCTTGTAGCCCGCCTGCACCAGCTGGCGGCTGATAGCTTCACCAAAACCGGACGAGGCGCCCGTTACCATTGCAATCATCTGAACCTCCATATCTACACCGATATTGTTATTTATCTGTTTGAATCTATTAAGATTCATTCATCGCTCAATTCACGTCCGGTCGCCTTGCGCCAGACAAATACCACCAGATGGAGCAGCAACAGGCCCGAGCCACCCAGCGCAAACAGCAGGCCGGTGAGGGCGTTGACCGAGGTGTCGGCGCCGCACCACCACCAGACCAGCCAGCCACTCAGACCGATGACAAAGGTCTGGATGGCACAGACCGGGCAGCGCCCCAGCTTGGCCCTGATGGCGGTGGCAAGACAGTTGTCGCAGCTCATCCTGCTCCTCGATTCTGCTCGTTCAATATGGTCAGTTGGCCTGCGCAGAGGGCTTGCGCGCCTGAGTGCGAGCCACTCTGCGCCGCTCACGCTCCTCGTCGCTCACCAGCGGCAGCACCAGCCGGTGGGCGTGCTGGTCGCGGCCATAGTAGTCCGCCAGCCGCTGCTGGGGACGAAATCCCAACCCCTGATAGAGCGCCAACGCTTCTTCGTTGGCGTCCCCCACTTCGAGGCGAATTGCCCCCCATCCCGCGGCCTTGCCCTCGCAGATCACCTGCTCCAGCAGACGGCGGGCCCAGCCCAGACGGCGCACCGTCCAGCGGATGGCCAGCGCCTGAATGACCAGCCGATCCCAGCCTCTGTGCTCCAGCAGGCAGAGATAGCCCATCAGCTGATGTTTCTCGTCCAGCAGCAACAGGGTGCGCCCCTTGGCGTGGGCCAGCAGATAGTGCCAGCGGCTGCGGCCAAAGGCGACTTCGGGAGGAAAACAGTAGCGTTCCAGATTAACGATGGCGCCCAGATCATCGGTTCGGGCCGCACGTACGGTCAACACGGGGAGTCCTTGTTCGGTTATTTATCCTCAGCACCAAAAATGCGACTTGTATCACAAGTTACCAAGGCGTCATATTAGGCACTGTAACCTCTTGTTTCCCCTCGCGCCATTGTCGTGCTTGTCGGTGCATCGAAGCCCACTGGGGATCCTGCCTGTTCAGGCAGTCTGATCTGTGGAGCCGAAAATATGAGTACCTATGTCATCGTCGAAGAGCTGGGCGACTGGCCTTGCCATGCCGATTATCTGCTGACCGCCCGCACCTATCTGCAACATGGCGTGCCGACCACCGGCGGCCGACCCCGCATCATCAACCTCTGCCGCAATCTGGAACACCTGAGCGCAGGCTACTACTGCTCGCTGCTGGCCCAGGCCCGCGGCCACCACTGCCTGCCGGGTCTGCAAGCCATCAGCCGACTGCAACCCCAGCAGCCACCGGCCAAGCTGTGGCGCAAGGCGCAGGGATGGCTGGCCCAGCAGAGCGAGGATCGGATTCGAGTGCGCGCCATCTTCGGCCAGTGTGAACAGAGCGAGCTCGCGGGGCTGGCCCGCTACTACTATGGCCTGAGCCAGCTACCGCTGCAGGAGCTGACCCTCAAGCGCGGCCGCCACGGCTGGTCCGTGCGCCAGCAGCAGAGCCTGTCACCGCTGGAGCTGAGCCCAAGCGAGAAAGAGTTGATGCTGCACCACGCCCAGGCGCTGGTGGGCTCCGGTGATGAGGAGCAGGCGGCGCCGCTCTACCAGCTCGCCATTCTGGTCGACCCCGATGATGGCCGTGCCAGCAGTGACGGGCTGGCGCTGGAGCGCTTTATCCGTGCTGCTGCCGCTCAAGGCATCCGGGCCGAGATCCTGCCACCGTCGGCCATCGAGCGGCTGCCGGAGTTCGACACCCTCTGGCTGCGTGCCGAAACCGCAGTCGGCCACTACACCTTCGAATTTGCCCACCGTGCCGAGCAGCTCAAGATGCCGGTGATCGACAGCTCCCGCGCCATCCTCGCCTGCAGCAACAAACTCTACCTCTACGAGCTGATGGTGCGCAGCGGCGTGCCCATGCCGCCCACCATGGTGGTGACCCGCCGCGGCCGCCACCATGTGGACGAGCTGGTACAGCGGCTCGGCCTGCCGCTGATGGTGAAGGTGCCCGACGGGGCGCAGGGGCGCGATCTCGCCATGGCCAGCGACGAGCAGCAGCTGGCCCGCCTGCTGGACGAGGGGCTGGGTAGATCCGCCCTGCTGCTGGTGCAGAGCCGGATCCCCGCCGAGTTCGACTGGCGCATCGGCTTTCTCGATGGCTCGCCGCTGTTTGCCTGCCGCCGCTACCGGCCCGAACCCGGCAACCGCATTCGCCGCCGCAAGCACCCCCTCGACATGAGCCGCATCGAGGCGCTGCCGCTTAACGAGGTGCCGGAGCGGGTACTGCAGACCGCTCGCCGCGCAGTGCATCAGCTCGGCAATGGTCTCTACGGGCTCGACTTGCGCCAGCAGGGGCGCGACTGCGTGCTGCTGGAGATCGTCGACAACCCCTGGATCCGCGGCGATATCGAAGACAAGGAGGCGCAGGATCTCTACGAGCGACTGGCCCGCGCCTTCCGCCAGCGGCTGGAAAACCGGGGCCAGAGCACCGCATAACCCCGCCATGACTTTGTCGCCCACAATGACAGAGAGGGCCCCGCGATGGGGCCCTCTCTCATATCAAAGCGTGCTGCGGCTGACTTATTGCAGACGCAGGAAACGCCCGCTCAAGGGCGGTATCTCCACCGTCACGCTGCTGCCACCGATGGCCAGACTCTCGCCGCTTTGCAGATCCACCAGCGCGCTGCCGCTGCGCAGTTTGCCCGCTGGCAGGCTGTAGCTGAGCGCCGTGGTGGAGAGGTTGAGCAGGTAGACTATCTGTTCGCCTGCCGTCTGCTTGATGTCACCATAGAGACTGCCCTCGGCCACCAGTTTGACTCGCTCCCCCTGATAGAGGGCGGGGTGCGCAGCGCGCATTGCCAGCAGCTGGGCCAGCCACTCTTTCAGCTCGGCCTGTTCGCTACTTGGCACAAAACCGGTGACAGCGGGCACCTTGCCATCGCTGCGGGCCACATGATCGTCGCACAAGCCCTGCGCTGCGCAGTCACCACCGACCTTGGCGGCAAAGCCCGGCACCTCGTCGCCAAACTCCTCGCCATAGTAGAAGGTAATCGGGCCGGAGCGAGCCGCCATAAAGCTGAAGGCTGCCTTGTGGCGCTGCCAGTACTCGGTCGATTTGAAGTTGCCGCGCTCCAGCAGATCGCCAAAACGCACCAGATCGTGGTTGCCCAGCATCAGGTTCGGCATGGCGTGATTCGGGTAGTTCTCCACCTTGTTCCAGCTGGCATCGAGCACGCTGGCCCCCTGCCCGCCCTTGCCGGACTCCTCCACCGCCAGTGCCTGCAGGATGCCGTAACGCAACGGGAAGTCAAAGGCTGAGGAGAGCGCCGGATTGTCGCTGCTGCCGTAAGCCTGGGCGCGAATGTCGTCAGCCCCCTTCCACACCTCGCCCACCATGTAGCCAAGAGTGCCCCACTGCTGACCGGCGGCCTTGCGCGCTGCGCTGGCCTGCTCCACCTCGCTGCGAATGGCGCGCCAATCATCCAGCCCAAGCTGATAGGCCTGATCGAGGCGCCAGCCGTCGATGCCGTACTGCTCGACCCAGTAGCGGGCCACCTCCTTGAAGTAGGCGAGGCTCTCCGGCTTGCTGTAATCCACCAGCTGGCCGGGATAATCCGCACCGCCGCTGGTGAGGGCTGGCAGACGCCCCTCTGGCGAGGGCTTGCTCACCCCTACCTTGTTGACGTGGCCAAACACCCCGTCGAGGAAGACATAGAGGCCGCGCTGGTGCGCCCCATCCACCAGCTGTTTGAGCTTGGCATTGCTGCCAAAGTTGGGATCCACGGTAAAAAAGTCGCAGGCGAAGTAGCCGGTGGCATCGAGCTTGTTATCACCGCCTTGCCCCGCGCAGGAGTCGAACACCGGGGTGAGCCAGATAGCGTTGACGTTGAGACTCTTGATGTGGTCGAGACTGTCGATGATCCCCTGCAGATCGCCGTTGTGCTGGGAGGGGCCATAGCCGACGCCGTAGTTGGCACTGCCGTCACCATCGGCAAACGACTCCACAATTACCTGATAGATGCGCAGATTGCAGGCGAGTTGCTCATCGCCGTAGCAGGCCCGACTGGCCGTGGCAACCGGAGGGTGAGTAACAGGCGGATTGACGACGGGAGGCGTACTCCCCCCGCCAGAACTTCCACTGCCGCCGCAGGCGGCGAGTAACAGGGCGGCCCCGATGAGGCCGCCATAACGCAACGTTCCCTGTTTCATTGTCATGTTCCCGCTGTGAGCACAAGTGTCTAAATGCACCTGCTTTTCGCCATGATAGCGAGCGCTCGCAGAGGGGTCTGTGACTGAAAACGTTACCCGCTCGTCTTGCTCAGAGCACGCCGTCGGAGGCAAAGCGGTAGTTGACCGAGATCCAGTAGGCACGACCCGGCTCGGGAATGCGGCCGCTCTGTTCATAGCCCAACCCGGCCTGACTGCTGTGCACCGACTTGGAGAGGTGCTCGTAGTAGAAGGTGCCGAACAGGTTGTCTACCCCGGCCGAGAGCTGCCAACCCTTGGCAAACTGCCAGGCGCCGCTCAGGTTCATGGTGAAGAAGCCCGGAGTCTCCCCCTGATCCTGACCCGCAACGGTGCCGGACCAGAGATCTACCCGATCCTGCGCCGCCATGGCGCGGCCCAGCAGGGTGAAGCTCAGCGCTTCGTCCGGCTGCCAGCCCAACGCCAGCTTGCCATCGAGGGGCGGCATCTGGGCCAGCGATTTGTTGTCGCTCTGGTTTTCGCCATAGACCACCGCCAGACCACCATCGAGACGCCACTGCTCGGCAAACTGCCAGCGCCCCTCCAGCTCGCCACCCCGGGTCTGGGCATCGATATTGCGCACCTGGTTCGACTTGCTGTTGTAGAGCAGGTAATCCTTGATGTTGGCGCTAAAGAGGGAGAGGGTCAGGTCCAGCTCGCGGCTGCGCAGAGCCAGCCCTGCGTCCCACTGGCGGCTGCGCTCCGGGTTGAGGGTGAACGGGGTGCTGTCCTTGCTGCGCTCCCAATAGTCCGGCGCCCGCTCTGCCTGACCCCAGGCCAGATAGCTGGACCAGCGTGGCGACCACTGATATTCGTAGCGGCCAAACCCGCTGTTAAGACTCAGGGTATCGCTGTAGAGGGTCTGTTCACCGGCGCCATAACTGGTGGTCTCTAGCCTATCCTGACGATAACCGCCCTTGTAGCTGTGGGCCCCCTGCTGACGACCCAGTTCGGCGAAGCCGCCCTGCTGCTCGAAACGCAGGGTGCGCTGACGATCTTTGGTGGCATAGTCGACCCCACTCCGACTGCGGTGCTGATCCCGGTTGCTGTCGAGCCCGGCTGTCAGCAGCCAGTCTGCTGGCAAGGCGATGTCGTTGGCCCAGCGGCCGCCGGTATTGCGGCGATCAGGGTTTCTCAGGGATTTAGGAGTGCTGTTTTGCCGCAGGCTGAAGTTGTCCATGATGTGGTCGATATAGTTGTCCCACAGGGTCAGCTCGCTGCGCTGCCAGTGAGTGGTGATCTGCTCCTGCTTGAGCTTCAGCCCGAAGGATTCGCGATCAAACATGGGACCATCCATGGTGCGGTCCGCATAGGCGGCGCGGGCGTTGCTGCGCTCGGCGGTCAGTTCCAGCCAGGTGTGCTCCCCCGGCGTCCAGCCCAGCTGGGCGGTGCCGTTCTCGCGGCGATAGAAAGATCGCACCTTGTTACCGTGACCATCGCGGTAATCATCGCTGTCGGAGTGGGTGAACTGACCGCGCAGATAACCGTCGGTCGAGCCCGCCGTCATATCCACCATCTGATCATCACGGCCAAAGCTGCCATAGAGGGCCGAGGCATCGGCCTTGAGGCCCGGTGCGGTGAACTCGGGTCTGTCCCGCTCGAACAGCACGGTTCCCGCCAGGGTGGCACCCTGCTCGAGGGATTGTGGCCCCTTCAGCACCCGGATCCGGTCAAAGGATTGGGGGAACACATAGGCGGTGGGCGGGTCCATCCGGCCACCACACCCACCGGCCAGCATGCCGCCATCCATCTGCACGTTGAGGCGGGACATCCCCATCCCCCGCAGTACAGGGTCGCCACCAAGCCCCCCTTTGCGCACCATGCTCATGCCGGTGACATTCTTCAGATAACCGGCGCCGTCGGCAGCGGGCATGGGGGAACCGGGCTTCTTGGGATCCAGTGTCACCTCCAGGGTGCTGGCGGGGCGGGTTGCCACCACCACCATGGGATCCAGCTGTTGCACCGATTCCTGACCGGCAGCGCCGTGACAGGCGAGCCCACCAACCAGCAGGGCAAGGGGTGTGCGCATATGACAAGCCATACATTTTCCTTATGTATTTGTTTGTTTTGTTATTTTCATTCAACCAACCAAACCTTTCAGCAAGGGAAAGGTTTGCCATCAGGCCGCAAAAAAGGCCTGCTGCGCGAAAGCGGCAAGCCTCTGTCAGGTGAAGCGAAGGCAAGTTGGCAAAATGTTGCGCAGGTTTTACCCAAGTTGGCTCAGAAAGGCAAACGGGCAAACATTCCAGTAACAGGAATCTGGCGTTGGCTCACAAAAAATGGGGATTAGCTGAAGGCTTCCCGCTCATCGATGGGAGAGATGAGGTGATAGACCTCATGAGCGGATAGCGTGCAGCCAACAGGCCACTCCAGCTGGTGGTGACGGTTGATGAAGACCCGGGCGCAGTGACGCTCGCTCTCCAGCTTTGCAAACAGCGGCTGGGTTCGCCAGGGGGTCAGATCCAGCACACCCGTGGTGCCATCCGATAACACCAGAAACAGGCGCCATCCCCGCACATACTCGACATCGATAAAGACCGGCATCCCTTCGGCTCCGATTGAGATAATTCGCGGCAATTATAAACACCAGCTCCCCATCCATACACGCTGTGGCTCACATTTTACCCAGCAGATTATGCTGTGCTCATTAGTGGCGTGACATCACACTTCTGGATGATAAATGTGTTAATGCCGACTTTTAACAAACTTGAATGCAACCTTAACCAATTCGATCTGTCATAACCTCACAACAACTAAAAAAACGTCTGTGGACAGACGTTTAGAGTCTCATTCAGGAACAAACATGACAAATCTAAAACAGCGACTCGGCCCGTTCTGGCCCTTCGCCGTCTTCTGCGCGCTCGCGCTTTTCTCTCTCTCTTTCAGCCGAATCGCCCTCGGTCTCTGGCAACTGGAACGGGTGGATGCCGTGGCCGGTTGGCAGGAGATGCTGCTGCAAGGGATCCGGGTCGACTTTGCGACCCTCTGCTGGATCTGGGGTGTCCCCGCCATGCTCACTCTGCTGCTGGCAGGCCCCCATGCCATCGGCCGGGGCTGGCTGCAACTGATGCGCGTCTGGCTGACCGTCGGACTCTGGCTGATGCTGTTCCTCGAGATCTCCACCCCCTCGTTTGTCACCGAATATGGCGTGCGTCCCAACCGTCTCTATGTGGAGTACCTCATCTATCCGAAAGAGGTGTTCGCCATGCTGTGGGCGGGGCGCAAAGCCGAGCTGCTGCTGGCGTTACTCTTCAGTGGCGCCGTGCTGACCGGCGGTTGGTGGCTGAGCAGCCGACTGGTGCGTGGCCTCAGCTTCCCCCGCGGGTATCTGCGTCCAGCCTTCGCCCTACTCATTCTGGCCATAGGTTTTCTCGGTGCCCGCTCCAGTCTCGGCCACCGCGCCCTGAACCCGGCCATGGTCGCCTTTGCCGAGGATCCGCTGGTCAACTCGCTCACCGTCAACTCCGCCTACTCCCTCTTCTTTGCCATCAAACAGATGGGCGCCGAGGAGGATGCCGGCCAGTTTTACGGTGAGATGACCCCTCAGAAGGTGCTCGAGGTCATGCGCAAGGAGAGTGGCCGTCCGGCCAGTGATTTCAACTCCGATCTGCTGCCCAGCCAGACCTTCAACCAGGCGAGCTTCCGGGGTAAACCGAAGAATCTGGTGATCCTGCTGCAGGAGAGTCTGGGCGCCCAGTTTGTCGGTTCCCTCGGCGGTCTGCCGCTCACCCCCAACATCGATGCTCTGTCGCAGCAGGGCTGGGCCTTCGAGCAGCTCTACGCCACCGGCACCCGCTCGGTGCGCGGTATCGAGGCGGTACTGACCGGCTTCACGCCTACCCCGGCACAGGCGGTGGTCAAACTCGGCAAGAGCCAGACCAACTTCTTCACCATCGCGGACCTGCTCAAACAGCGGGGTTACGACACCAGCTTTATTTATGGCGGCGAGAGTCACTTCGACAACATGCGCAGCTTCTTCCTCGGCAACGGCTTCACCACCATCGTCGAACAGAAGGATTTCGACAATCCGGTGTTCAAGGGCTCCTGGGGCGCCTCCGACGAGGATCTGATGACCAAGGCCGACGAGACCTTCAAGGCGCTTCACAAGGAGGGCAAACCCTTCTTCAGTCTGGTGTTCAGCTCCAGCAACCACGATCCGTTTGAATTCCCGGACAACCGCATCGAACTCTTCGAGCAGCCCAAGCAGACCCGCAACAACGCGGCCAAGTATGCGGATTACGCCATCGGCGAGTTCTTCAAGAGGGCGAAACAGTCCGAATACTGGAAGGACACCCTGTTCCTGGTCATCGCCGATCACGACAGCCGGGTCGGTGGCGCCAGTCTGGTGCCCATCCCCCGCTTCCATATTCCGGGGGTTATCGTGGGCGACGGTATTGCACCGAGAAAGGATCCGCGCATCGTCAGCCAGATCGATATGGCGCCGACCCTGCTCTCCTTGATGGGGATCAGTGCCGACTACCCTATGCTTGGCAAGGATCTGACCCGCATGCCTGCCGACTGGCCGGGGCGCGCCATCATGCAGTACGACAAGAACTTCGCCCTGATGCGCGGCAAGGATGTGGTGATCCTGCAACCGGAACGGGCGGCAGAGGGCTATGTCTACGATGATGCCAGCGAGAAGCTGACCCTGGCGGCGCAGCCGGACGCCTTGAAGGAGGATGCCCTCGGTCTTGCCCTGTGGGGCAGCATGGCCTATCAGAAGAGTCTCTATCAGACGGCCAAGGATGAACGCACCGCCGCCAATTGAACACCCCGTACAGATTCAACCCATAGCAGACTAGAAAAAACCGCCAGCTGGCGGTTTTTTCCATCTATCCATACCGTCGGCCCACTGGCCGTTATGGCTGGGGAAAGCAGGGCAGGGAGCGGCTGAACTTGTGCTCGAATACCAGCGAGGTTTCGAGGTGCACCACCTCCTCGCGGGAGGTGAAGTGATCGAAGACGAAGTTGCGCAGGTGCTCGGTATCAGAGACACAGAGGTGCACCAGAAAATCATCCTTGCCGCCCATGTGGAACAGACTGATCACTTCGGGCAGCGCCAGAATGGCATCGCGGAAAGCATCGATGATCTGACGGCTGTGGCGGGCCAGCTGCAGGGAGACCATGGCCTGAATATGGCCACCGAGGGCCTGATAATCCACTTCGCAGTGCGCTCCCTTGAGCACGCCATCCTGCTGCAGCTTGCGCACCCGCTCCAGACAGGTGGAGGGAGCAACGCCCACCAGCGCGGCCAGATCCTTGTTGGTCATGCCCGCATCCCGAAACAGATGGGCCAGGATATCCAAATCCAGTTGATCCAGGTTTCTCATCTTAACTCCTTGAACCGCTCAATTTTTTAGACTCTGCCCGTAAACCGGGGCAAACACAACGGCCATTGACATCCCCCCTGCCCCGCCTATCCTTGGCGCCATTCACCGGCCGCAGCCCTGCGGCCACCACGCGAGGATCCGCCATGCACCCGTATCACCCCTTCTGGAGCCTTGAGGTTCCCCGTGTCGACGGTCAGCTGCTGCTGACCCCCTGCCCCGGCACCCAGCAGGTGCCGCTGACCCTGGCGCTCGATCAACTGCGGTTGGCCGGTGCCCACGGGGTGGTGACCCTGATGACAAACGCCGAGTTGATCCGACTCGAACTGGCGCAGCTCGGCCAGCAGGTCGAGCACGAAGGGATGCGCTGGTTCCATCTGCCCATCGAGGATGATCTGGCCCCCGATGCCGACTTCGAGGCTGCCTGGCAACAGGCGCTGCCACAGCTGCGCGAGCTGCTGGGGGATGGCAAACATCTGGTCATCCACTGCAAAGGGGGCAGCGGTCGTACCGGTCTGGTCGCCGCCGCGCTGCTGATGACCCTCGGCCAGCCACAGCAAGAGGCGATGGCCGCTATCAAGGCCCACAGACCCAAGGCGTTTACCCTGGCCTGCCACCGCCAATGGCTCGACCAGCTGGCCGAGCGGCTGGCGCAGGGCGACTGACTACTTGCCTCCCTGGTCGTAGGTAAAGACCTTGCCGATATCTTCCACCCGATAGCTGGTGAGCTGATAAACGTAGTAGTTGAGCCAGTTGGCAAACAGCAGATGACCATGGCTGCGCCAGCTGGCGCGCGGGGTCTTGCCCGGATCGTTATTCGGGTAGTAGTTGACCGGAATGGCCGGGGCGAGCCCTGCCGCCAGATCCCGCTGATACTCCCCGTCCAGCGTCAGGGCATCGTACTCCGGGTGCCCGGTGACAAACACCTGACGACAATCCTTGGTCGCCGCCAGATAGACCCCCGCCTCTTCTGACTCGGCAAAAATCTGCAAGTCGGTCTGGGTGCGGATCAAATCGCCATCAAACGCCGCGTAACGGGAGTGCGGGGCGACGAACTCATCATCGAAACCGCGCAGCAACGGCTCGTGCTCATCGAGGCGATGGTGGCGGTAAACCCCGGAGAGCTTCTCACCGTGGGTCTGCTTCTCCATGCCATACAAGGCTTTCAGCGCCGCCTGCACCGCCCAGCAGAGGAACAGGGTGGAGGTGACATGCTGATGGGACCACTCGATGATCTCGACGATGCGCGGCCAGTAGACCACCTCCTCGAACTCCACCAGCCCGAGCGGCGCCCCTGTGATGATCATGCCGTCGTAGTTATTGCCACGCACCTGCTCGAAGTCGTGATAGAAGTTCTCCAGATGGGCCTGAGGCGTGTTCTTTGACTCCCTGTCATCGATGCGCAGCAGATCCACATCCACCTGCAGCGGCGAGTTGGAGAGCATCCGCATCAGCTGGATCTCGGTCTCAATCTTCTTTGGCATCAGGTTGAGGATGAGCACCCGCAGCGGGCGGATGTTCTGGGTGACGGCCCGGGATTCCGTCATCACGAAGATGTTCTCCTGCCCCAGCACTTCGGCGGCGGGTAACTGATCCGGGATCTTGATCGGCATGCTTACTCCCTGTACTGCATCAGTAAATATGTCTGGACATCCAGAAGCCTATAATAAAGCTCCTGCCCTGTCATCAGATACCTTTTGTATTCACCCCCGCCTTTGACTAGCATACGGCTCAGTGTGTCTCCTGCTTCCAAGATAATGACCGGTATCAAGATTTCCGTAGATCGACTGCAAGTCGGCAACTATGTATCCCTGCCACTGGGGTGGCGCGAACACCCGTTCCTGTTTTCCAGCTTCAAAATCAAAAGTGAAGAAGAGATCGAGCTGATCCGCCGTCTCGGCCTGAAACTGGTCACCATCATTCCCGACAAGAGCGACGTTCCGCCCAAGCCCCTCAATCAGGTACAGCCTCAGCAACAAGAGAGCGCAGACGCCGCCCAGCGCCAGGCCCAGATGCAGCAGGAGAAGGATCGTCGCATCGAACAGTTGCAACTCTATCGCCGCAACCTGCAGCAGTGCGAGAAACAGTTTCAGCAGTCGCTGGCCCAGGTGCGCAGCGTGATGAGCAAGATCCAGTCCCGCCCCCTCAATGCCATCGGCGAGGCGCAGGAGCTGGTCAACGCCATGACAGAACAGCTGCTCTCGGTGGACGAGATGGTGCTCCATCTGGTCTCCGACAGCGAGGATGGCAACAACCTCTACTTCCACTCCCTCAATGTGAGCGTGCTCAGCATGCTGCTGGCCAAGGAGTGCTGCATGACGGCCGACGAGATCCGTCAGGTCGGCATGGGGGCGCTGTTCCACGATATCGGCAAGCTGAAGATCCCGAGCCAGATCCTGCGCAAGACCGAGCCACTCACCAAGCCGGAACAGAACCTGATGGCCCAGCACCCGCGCTACGGGCTGGATCTGCTCAATCTGGCCAAGGATTTCCCGGCCGAGGCGAAGGGGATCGTGCTCCATCACCATGAATATCTCGATGGCAGCGGGCCGGAAGGGCTCAAAGGTGGCCAGCTCGATCCACTGACCCAGATGGTGTCGCTGATCAACGAGTACGATAACCTCTGCCACATGCAGGCCAAGGTGCCCTACTCGGCCCTGAGCGGCCTCTACAAGCAGCGCAAGGCGCAGTTCAATCCGGAGTACCTCAGCATGCTGATCCGGTTGATGGGGATCTATCCCCCCGGTAGCGTGGTGCAACTCTCCAATGGTCAGGTGGGTCTGGTGATGTCGGTCAATGCTTCCCGCCTGCTCTACCCCTCGGTGCTGGTCTACGATCCGCGCATTCCCCGTCAGGAAGCGGCCATCATTGACCTGCAGCAAGCCGAACTGTCGATCGCCAAGGTGATCCACCCCAAACGGCTGCCGCCCGCCGTGTTCGAGTACCTCAATCCGCGTACCCGGATCAGCTACTACTTCGAGCACAACAAAGCCTGATTGTGTTGGCCCGAGGCCAACCGTTGCCACCCGTTTAATCCAAGGAGCCTGCCATGCGTATCGAGATCATCAGTACCGGAGACGAAATAGTGACGGGTCTGGTGGTGGATACCAACGCGGCCTGGCTAAGCGCTCTGCTGCTGGAGCAGGGGTGGCAGGTGCGCCGTCGCCTGACGGTAGGGGACAACCTCGCCGACCTGAAAACGGTGCTGCAAGAGAGTGCCAGCCGCGCCGAGGTGGTGCTGGTGTGTGGCGGGCTCGGGCCCACTGCCGACGACCTCACTGCTCAGGCGGCAGCCGAGGCCTTTGAACAGCCGCTCACCCTTTTCCCCGACTGGCTTGCTACCATCACGGCCCGCTACGCCAGCCGTGGTCGCCCCATGGCACAAAGCAATGCCAAACAGGCCTGGTTGCCACAGGGGAGCGAAATCCTCGACAACCCGGTCGGCACCGCCTGCGGCTTTGTGGTGCGAAGTGGCCAGAGTCAGCTCTTCTTCACCCCGGGCGTGCCGTTCGAGTTCAAACAGATGGTGCGCGAGCAAATTCTGCCGCGCCTCAAACAGCTGGCCGGTGCGCAGATCGATACCGAGCTGCGTCGCTTTTACACCTTCGGTGTCTCGGAGTCGGCGCTCAGCGATATGCTGGATGCCGAACCCTGGCCAGCCAGCATCGAGCTGGGTTACCGCTCCTCCATGCCCCTTATCGAGCTGAAACTGATCGGCCACGGCGCCAGTACCGCTGACATGGAGAGTGCAGAGCGCCGACTGCTGGATACGATCCACCCCTGGCTGGTTGGCAGCGGAGATACGGAACCGGCGCAGCAGATCCTCGTGCTGCTGCAAGGCAGGCCACTGGCTCTGCTGGAGGGGGAGAGTGGCGGCGCCCTGCTGGCGCTTTGTCACGGCCATACCCGGCTGGAGGCCAACTTCAGCACGCAACTGGCCGATGAGCTGGCACAACTGCCGACGACCGATGCGGGCCTGCAACTGACCATTGGGCGAGAGGGCGCAGAGGGGGTGCCACTGATGCTCAGCGCCGATGGCATGCACATCGGTCAGACGGTCAAGGTCAGCCACCCCGACCCGGAGAGCCGCCGCAAGATCCTCGCCTTTGCCGCCCTCGACATGCTGCGCCGCCATATGCTGGGTGAGCCGGTGCTCGGCGATTACCTCACCCTGGCCAGAACAGCCCAGCGCAGCTGATAAGAACCGCCATTCCCCTGCCAGCGACCCTATGTCGCTGGCGCTGCGATCCGTCTTTTCACTCCGTTTCCAAACAGCGCCCACATTTATCTGGCCGCCATCACCGATTTGACTTCAATTCATTGACCATTCAGAGGAAATATCTGAATACTGCCCACTCTCAGGGTTGGCGACTCGCTTTATTAATCATTGAGAGATTAAATGACAGTAGAGGAGCGAGCCGATCGTTCCGTTCTCATCCAGCAAGGAGATGCGGTGTTAAGCAAAGAGTGGTTGCTGCTATCAAGCGATATGGAACTGGTCTGCCTGCGGATTGCCACCGGTCTCACCAAACCTGTCACGGAACAGGATGTGCAGGCTCTGCTGCTCGCTTCCAACTGTCGCCGCTATCAGCCGCTGCCCGAGGGGATCAAACAGGCCATCAGCCTGCTTAATACCCTGCTCACCAACCCTGCCGCCCCCGTCCCCGCCAACCCCATCCCTGTCGGCAAGCGTCAGGATGCCCGACTCGCCGTAATAGTGGAGAAGGATCGCATGAGCGCTATCGCTCAGATCACTGCCGACTGGGGTGGCAAGTATGTGACGCTGGAACAGTTGAAAGAGGCGATCGCCATCAGCGAAATCAAACAGGGGGTGAGTGAGCAACTGCTCACCACTGCCATCCAGTCAGCCAAGGAGGCCGCCCCCGGCAGTCAGCTCAAGCTGGTGATTGCCAACGGCCAGCCTGCCGTCAATGGTCAGGACACTCGCTATGAGCGGCTGGTGGAGACCCCGGCCGAACGGATCCTCAAACCGCAGGAGCTGGGTCATGGCAAGGTCGACCTGCGGGATCTCGGCTCCATCGTCACCGTCAAGGCAGGCGCTCCGCTGATGCGCCGTCATCCGGCCACCGTCGGGGTACCCGGTTTTACCGTGACCGGTCAGGATCTGCCCGCCAAGGATGGCAAAGACAGCCCGATGAGTGCTGGTGAAGGCACCTTCATCTCCCCCGACGATCCCGACCTGCTGATTGCCGGTCGGGCTGGCCTGCCCTGTCAGGAGAAAGCGGGCATGAAGGTGGACGAGGTGCTCAGCGTCAAACAGGTGGATGCCCGCCACGGCCACATTGATTTTGAAGGGGGCTTAATCGTCAGCGGCGACGTCAACCCGGGCATGAAGATCAAGGTCAGCGGTGACATCGTCATCGGCGGCTTTATCGAAGGGGGCTGGATCGAAGCCGGGGGCAGCATCACGGTACGCCACGGCATCATTGGCCGCCGCAACGAGCAGGGGGAGTACCTTTGCCAACTCAATGCGCAGGGGGAGATCCACGCCAGCTACGCCCAGTATGCCCAGCTGGAAGCGGGGGGGGATATCCAGATCCAGAGCCAGCTCAGCCACTGCTACTCCCGCAGCGGACAAGACATCAAGGTGGGCGATAGCAACATGCGCAAAGGCACTCTGCTGGGGGGCACCAGCATTGCCAATCGCCTGATCATGGCCCCCAGCCTGGGGGCCGAGGCAGCCAACCATACCCGGCTGCAGATCCTTGGCGGCTACTTCACCCACAAGGAGCAGGAACACCAGCTCAAGCTGCGCCAGCAGACGTGTCAGGCCCAGCTGGAGAAAATCAAGGAGCTGGTCATGAAGTTGCTGCAACTACCCGGCGACAAGCGCAATCCGGATACCCTGCGCAAGCTCAAACCGATCCGGGACCATCAGCTGACCGAACTGGCCCAGCTTGATGAGCAGCTCACCGCCAACCAGGAGGAGCTGCGAAACTTGATGGCTCAGATGGAGGTCATTGCCACCCAGCACCTCTACTCCGGCATCGAGGTCGAGATGGCCAGCTTCAAACGCAAGGTTACCATCACACGAGGCCCTACCCGTCTGACTATCCATGATGAAACCCTGGAGATGACCCCCTACGAGGGACACAAATAGCTCAACCGGCACGGCCCCATCGCTGAACCGGCCGTGATCCCGCCGCCGATTTTCGCTACACTCGCCACTTCCTTGGCCCCACCGGGCGGGCCACCCAGACTCAGGTAGTGAGAGATGTACAAGCTGATCGCATTGGATATGGATGGCACCCTGCTCAACCCGCAGGGCCAGATTACTCCCCGCACCCACGCCGCCATCAGCGCCGCGCGCGCCAAAGGGGTAACCGTTGTGCTGGCCTCCGGCCGCCCGCTGGAAGGGATGAGCCACTATCTGGAAGAGCTCGGCCTCACCACAGAGCATGACTACGTCATCTGCTACAACGGCGCCCTGGTGCAACAGGTGGCCGATCAGCGCATCATCCGCAGCCAGCTGCTGACCGGCAGTGACGCCAGCGCCGTCGCCAAACTGGCTGACGAGTTGGAGGTGAACGTTCACGGTTTCTCGGTCACCCGTGGCCTGATCAGTCCCCGTGTCAGCACCTACACCGAGCACGAATCTCGCCTGATCGGCATGCCGATCAATCTGATCGACTTCGCCACCCTGCCTGCCGACGAGCAGATCATGAAGGTGATGATGATCGACGAGCCGCCCCAGCTCTCCCGCGCCATCGAGCGACTGCCTGCTGAGCTCTATGAGCGCTATACCGTGGTACAGAGTGCCCCCTTCTTCCTCGAGTTCATGAACAAGCAGAGCAACAAGGGAACCGGCGTGGCCGCGCTGGCCGAGCACCTTGGCCTGACCGCCGATCAGGTGATCTGCGTCGGGGATGCGGGCAACGATCGCCACATGATCGAATACGCAGGCCTCGGTGTGGCGATGGGCAATGCCACCGACGAGATCAAGGCTCTCGCCCAGCACACCACTGCCCGCAACGATGAAGATGGCGTGGCTCAGGTGATCGAGCAGTTCGTACTGAATGCCTGATCGCAATCGAGCGCTGCTGCGTCCGATGAGGAAATAAAAACGGGGAGGCTGTCAGCCTCCCCGTTTTTTCTGGTCAGTTATCTGCGTGATGAGCGGTAATTCGCTCGCATCACTGGTTCGCCAGACACTGAGTATGGGAGCCCGGTTGCAGGTAAGGCGTCAGCAGAGGAGCCATCCCCTTGAGCACCTGCACCGGCAGCGCCGAGGTGAACCTGAACTTGTCAGACTGGCTACCCGGTACATAGGCGGTCAGGGTACCGAAGTGATCCTCACCCAGATAGAAGACGAAGGTTGCGGTGCGGTTGCGCGCCAGCGAGCTGGTCACGTTGCCATAACGGCCCACGGTTTCAATCCGGTTATCCCCGGTTCCGGTCTTGCCCCCCATCTGCAGCACAGTGCCATCCGGCAGGGTAAAGGCACCGGCGATACGTCTTGCCGTGCCCCCTTCGACCACCTTGGAGAGCGCACTGCGCAGGGCGGCCGCCACCTCTGCTGGCATCACTCGGGTTCCCTCGGTGTGCTGCGGCTCAAACTCGGTCTCGAAGGGCGTCCCCTTGGCGAACGAGAGATGCTCGATACGCAAGGTTGGCGAGCGGATACCGCCATTCTGGATAATCCCCATCAGCTCGGCCAGTGCTGCCGGGCGGTCACCGGAGCTACCCAAGGCGGTCGCCAGTGAAGGCACCAGATGGTCGAATGGGTAACCGAGCTTGGCCCAGCGCTGATGGATATCGAGGAAGGCTTCAACCTCCAGCATGGTGCGGATCCGGCTGTCACGGGCACTGCGATGACGGGTCTTGAACAGCCAGCTGTAGACCTCCTGCCGCTCGTCACGACTGGCCGCCACCGCGTCGGCAAAGGTCGCCTTGTCGAACTCCTTGAGATAGGCCAGCAACCACAGCTCCAGCGGGTGAACCCGGGCGATGTAGCCCTGATCCGGCAGTGAATACTTGCCCGGACCATAGCTGACGTAGAGCTGATTAACCCGCTTGGCACTCAGCTTCTCTCTCGGCAACCGCTCCGCCAGGAAGGCAGCAAATGCGGCTTCGCTGGCTTCCGGCATCAGGTAGCGGTGAACCGCCGCCAGACGTACCGCACTCGGCTTGAGACCGTCGAGGAAGGTATCGAGTTGCTCCTCGGGAGTCTTGCCGCGATATTTGCGCCAGAAGCGCAGCAGATAGGTCTGGCCCTCTTTGTCGGCAAATTTGGCCAGATACTCCTGACGACGGGGATCCTTGTCATCCTTCAGCAACTGGGCACGGTTGCCCTCCTTGTAGAGGCTGTAGCGAACGATATCGCGCATCAGCCGTACAAAGGGCAAGTTAATCGACTCACGCAGAGAGTCACGCAACGTCGGAATGCGATTGTTATCCTCGCGGCGGAAGTTGTTGAAGGTGTGCATGCCGCCACCGGTAAAGAACCCTTCGTTGGGGCTGGCGGAGTATTTGCGATCCAGCGCCGCTTCCAGCATCACAGGCAGGCTCTTGTCCTGAGCCGTCATCAGATAGGAGATGGCCCAACGGCTGAGGTTGTCCTGAGAGACGGCGGCCAGCTTGCGCAGATTCTCGACCGGCATCCCGGCATAGTTGTCGTGCAGCTCGGCCACGATCTCCAGATAGGTGGTCAGCACCCGCAACTTGGCGGTTGAGCCCAACTCCAGCTTGGAACCTTCGTTGATATCGAACGGCTGATCGGTGTTGTCGGTCTGCACCCGCACCTTGAACCCTTCCGGCGACTTCTCGAACAGGGTGAAGCTGTAGCGCACATCGCCGGTCTTCTCCGGCGAGAGCAGGCGCTCACCAAACAGCCCTACCTGGGCGGCAAACGTCGGGTCGGCCAGCTGTTGCAGATAACGGGAGATTTCGTTCTGCAACGGCATGTTGAGGCTGGTATCGGCGGTCAGATCCATCCGGTCAAGGTCATAGAGCTGCACCCCGAGCTGACGGCTCAGGCGAGTACGGGCAACCTGCAACCCCTTGTTATTGTTCACCCGGGTGATAGCAGGGGACTGCAGGAAGTCACGGAACGTAATCTTGGCCTTGAGCGCCGCTTCCATCAGAGGTGGCGTGATCATCCCCTCCTGCACAAACAGGCGCAGGTAGCTGTCGGTCAGGGTAGCCAGCGCCTCTCGCCCCTGAGCCAGATAGTAAGAGGGACGGCGGTGCGCAATCATCAAAGAGACAACCTGACGCAGGGCAAGCCCCTGCTCGGCCAGTGGTGCGTTCTGGTTGCGGGCGGGGTCCAGCAGACGGTTCACGTCATCGACATTGGCACCAAACCAGACCCAGAGACCATCTCCCAGACCATGCACTTCACCATATCCCGGCGCAGCCGAGAGCGGTACCGAGTTGAGGTAGGCCCAGGCGACCAGTTTGCGCGCTTCGAGGGTTTCCGGCCCGAGACGATAGGCACGTACGCTGGCAGAGGCCATCTGACGGATCTTCTCGGTCGGCGACAGGGTCAGGCCATCCGGCGAGTGGCGATACTTCTCCACTTGGGTCGCCAGGGTACTGCCACCGGCAGATTGATCCTGCATATCGAGCGCCTTGCCCACCTGAGATAGTGCCGCCTTGGCAAAACGGGGCCAGTCGACCGCCGGGTTGGCCAACGGCTCTTCATTGCTCAGCAAGTCGCGGTTCTCGATAAACAGCAGCGACTGGATGACGAGCGGCGGAATGGAGTCAAAATCCGGATAGTGATGGGTCGGATACTTGAATTGATAGAAGGGCTCGGCGCGGCAATCGTGCAGCGTCAAACCGGCCTGCACCTTCTCGGTATAGGGCACGAAGAAGCCACGACTGGCGTAGTCATAGAGCGCGTCGGAGAAATGCACCTGCTTGCTGACTTCATAGCCCCGCTGAAGCAAACGCTCCTGCATCATCGGCAGTTGCACATAGCCGAGCCGCTTGTCGAACGGGCCATCCTCAGGGAAGGCGATCTGCTTGCTCTGGCCAGGCTCGACCTGATAGGTAAGCTTGGCGGCATAGCGGGAGATCTCCTGAGATTGCAGCTTCGAGGTTTTCATCTCATAGCCAACCAGAGCAATCACCGCCCCCAGGCACAATAAAAAGAGAAAACAGAACAGCCAACGCCACCAGGGACGGCGCTTGCGCTTTGGGTTCCCGTCCGAGGTCTGGACAGATGAATCTTGAGATGCCACTTGTGTCAAATCCGTCTGTTCTGATGCGCCCATATCAGCCCCACCATGGTTGCGCAATTTATTGTGTTTCACTCAAGCTTAGTCTTTTCAAGTCAATGGCTTGAAACTATTGACCGCTTTGTGGTGATGGTAACAGGGCAATTCTAAAAAGGGGAGCCGATTGTTGCAGGAGTGGCAGAGATCCGAGCTGATAACAAAACACCGGCCAGTGGCCGGTGTCTCTTAAGCGAAAGCTGAATGCTTATTTGTGAGAGCTCATGCCCTTCAGTTTGGTGCTCAGCTCTTTACGCTCTTTAGAGAGCTCGGCGTTCTTGATGATGTGATCATCCACGCGCTCTTCATAGTCGGCACGCATGTTGGCGATGATCGCCTGTACATCATCAATGCTCATGCCCGGCTTGATGTAGTCGCTCAGGTTGTCGAGCAGCAGCACGCGCTTCTGGTTGTCACGGATCTTCTTCTCGTTATCCGCAATTTCACGCTTGAGTTTGTTCTGGCGACGGGACATACGCACATATTCCAGTACATCGCTGAAGGTGGACTTGTTTACTTGTTCCATATCGATACCACTGACTTAAGGTTGATAAAAACTGGCCAAGTTACACCTGGAACCCGGCAAACTAGGCGCGGGACAGGCAAACTCAAGATGCCCTTACTCTACCGAGTTATAAGCGAGATACAACCCTAATCGCGCGCCATGAACAGAGTTTGGCCAAAAGTAAACCAGTTAAAATGGCCAGTAATCTATCAGATAAGGGGTTGATATAGATAGAAAATGGGGAAGATGACAGGGTTTTAGTTCTCTTCCTCTAGATAAATGCTAACACTGGCTGTTTAACACGCTAAAAACACCAAAGCCCGGTCATTAAGCCGGGCTTTGATACTCGTTCTGGTGTGAAAATCTTGGGGCGCAGGGCAAAACCTGCCCATAGCAAAAAGGCCTTCCCAATCGGGAAGGCCTTCAAATTAGTGGCGGAGCGGACGGGACTCGAACCCGCGACCCCCGGCGTGACAGGCCGGTATTCTAACCGACTGAACTACCGCTCCGCATTCGGTTAGCTTTCGCTAAATCTTTTGCTGCTTGTTCGTGAGGTGTCATCCTCGCAGCCAGTGATGTGATTTTTCACATCGCTGTTTAATTGGGTGCCTGGCAGTGTCCTACTCTCGCATGGCGAATGCCACACTACCATCGGC
>NZ_JBFOCU010000032.1:0-76326 GCF_040907945.1 Aeromonas sp. s11
TAAATAACTGATCCCAATAGTGCTACACCTTCGCTGTGCCATAGCCATTCCCCGGGAAAGGAGACACGGTATCCATGAAGTGTTTCACTCGGGCCAGCAGGTTTGCCATCCCTCTGCATTGATGATTGCGCGTGATGGTTTCATGTAACTTGTGCCATAGCCGTTCTATGTGATTAACCCAAGGGCTGTAAACTGGCTGGAACACCAGGCAGAACTTGGGATTCTTCTTCAACCATCGCTCGGTCTGTTTGCTTTTGTGAATGATGTAGTTATCGAGGATCAACGTGATGGTTTTGGCTCGTCGGTAGTGGTGGCGCAGCTTTTCCAGCATGGCAATAAACAGCGATGAGTTTTTCTTGATCCCGCTGACGTAAAGTACCCTTCCGTTGCCTGCGTGGAGAACGCCTGCCAGATAATGCTTGGCATTCTGCCCCGGTGTGACAACCCGCTTTTGCTGCGCTCTGAACATCCAGTCGGCTCCTAATTTGGGATTGAGGTCTATATCGACTTCATCCTCATAAAACACCGGATTATCGGCATCACAGCGGGCCAGCGCGGCGTCGATATTCGCCATTTTTTCCTGATAGGCTGGGTCTTTTATCCGCAAGGTCGGCACGGGCCTGCGCCAGACAATGCCCATACGAGGTAACCATCGGCGGAGCGTGGAGGCTGCCACATTGAGCCCTGTTAACCGATTGATTTTTATAGCCAATAGTTCAGTACACCAACGGCTGCGCTGATAACCAAAATCTTGCGGAGAAAACTGCATGAGCAGCACCAGTAAGGTGACAATCTTGGCGATAGGTAAGACTGGGGCACGGCCAGCCGGTAAGGCTTCTAGCGCATCTATGCCTTCATCTCGATACCACCGAAGCCAACGACCGATGGTCGAGCGCGCAGCGCCGGTAAGGTGATGAACATCGGTGATCGTGCGTCCTTCATGTAACAGCAAGATGGCCATCAAGCGACGAGCATGTCCTTTATCACGGGTGGCATGGATGATTTTGTGAATGCGGCGCCGTTGTGGTCGTGGCAGAGGTGGTAGGATAGGCATCAACTCAGTCCTTTGGGTGTGGCTTGTTTTGTTTAGCGACTAATCAGATCGCACAAACTGGACTGAGTTCCCTTCCTCCGGTGATCTACTATTCGGAACAGCTATTTAGCTTCAGAAGGTTGAGCCCATCACAGGTTAAGGTCCGATTTTTTCCTTAAGTATCCCCCCGACCCGCCGATATATAAGGTAAGCGGCGTTAATGCGATGAAGCGTTGAAAAAAATGCTAAAGACATCCAAAAACGAGCCGTTAAATAAGACGCATCGGGCACAGAAAATAATAAAGCTCGAGCAAATAGAAGAGTAAATTTAATAGCTTAGGAGAATAGTCATGGGCCTTTTTATCAACACTAACGTTTCATCACTCAACGCTCAGCGTAATATGATGAATGCGACCAAATCACTGGATACTTCCTACACTCGACTGGCATCTGGTTTGCGTATCAACAGCGCCAAAGATGATGCCGCGGGTCTGCAAATTTCCAACCGCTTGACCTCTCAGATCAACGGTCTGGACCAAGGTAACCGTAACGCTAATGATGGTATCTCTCTGGCACAAACTGCGGAAGGTGCCATGGATGAAGTGACCGGCATGCTGCAGCGTATGCGTACTTTGGCACAACAGTCGGCTAACGGTTCCAACTCTGCCAAGGATCGTCAAGCGCTGCAAAAAGAGGTGGATCAGCTGGGTGCAGAGATCAACCGTATATCTACTTCCACCACTTTTGCAGGTACCAAATTGCTAGATGGTACTTTTAGTGGTGTTTTCCAAGTTGGTGCAGATGCACAACAAACAATTAGCTTTGGCTTGGATCAGTCGATGGGGTTCAGTATCTCTGGGATTGCCAAGGCTGCCGGTACAGCCGTTAATATGGGGACCGTGATTGGTACGGCGTTGGATGTGACTGCTATATTTACTGGTGGTGCCGCAACAGGGATTAGCATCGTTAGCCAGAGTAGTGCGCAGGAGGTGTTGGCTGCTGCAGACCTGATGCTAGCAGTTGTGGATGGTAAACGAGCTGAACTGGGTGCGGTACAGAACCGGATGGATTCGACTATTCGCAACCAAGCCAATATCTCAGAAAACGTCAGCGCCGCTCGTTCCCGTATCCGAGATGCAGACTTTGCCATCGAAACTGCCAACATGACCAAGCAGAATATACTGCAGCAGGCAGCCTCCAGTATCCTGTCACAGGCTAACCAGAGACCTCAGTCAGCACTTCAACTGCTGCAAGGCTAACAAAAGAAAACAGGGCGGTTGTTCAGGCCGCCCTGGTCAAGAGATGGAACAAAGGGGTGTTCGGGTCGCACTCTGTTCTATCAGGAGAGATATAATTCTCTACTAGTAATGCCAAGTGTTGTCCAGCTGTTCAGTTCTGTCACGCTTGGTCATATTCTCCTGAGCATATGCTCATCTTTAGGCCGGTTTACCGGCCTCTTTTTATTGTGTCGCCAAATTGACGTCGTTCTGTTCATTGCATGAACCGTGCCAATGTACCTCATGCCGTAAACTGCGTCATCATCAGCGGTGAGTTGTATGGTGACGCTGCTCAATTCATGTTCTGTTGCCGCCTGCCGGATAAAAGTTGCCGCTTTGGGCAACAATTTTCCTAAAGCTTGTCTCTGTGCTGCCGTTAAATAAAGTGAAGCAATCGAGGGGTGTTCGGAATCCAACGTTTGCACTACTGCGGGTGACCTGTTCGTTCAAACAGACACCCGCCTGAAGAGACTGGAATGTTCAACCTGCTCTTCAAACGGTGGGACGTCGTGCAGTTTTGACGACGCAACCTGCAGTCGCATGTTCTTCGGGAGAATTTATTATGGCCATGTTCATTAACACCAATACGTCATCACTGAACGCCCAGCGTAATTTGATGAATACCACCAAATCTCTGGATACCTCATATACTCGTCTGGCATCTGGTTTGCGTATCAACAGCGCAAAAGATGATGCGGCGGGTCTACAGATTTCCAACCGTTTGACTTCCCAGATCAACGGTCTGGATCAGGGTAACCGAAATGCTAACGATGGCATCTCTTTGGCGCAGACTGCCGAAGGTGCCATGGATGAAGTCACCGGCATGCTGCAGCGTATGCGCACTCTGGCACAACAGTCAGCTAACGGTTCCAACTCTGCCAAGGATCGTCAAGCGCTGCAAAAAGAGGTCGATCAGCTCGGTTCTGAGATTAATCGTATCTCCAGAGATACTACTTTTGCAGGAACAAAATTGCTGGATGGTTCATACACTGGGACCTTCCAGGTTGGGGCGGATGCACAACAAACCATAAGCTTTGGCTTGGATCAATCGATGGGATTCAGTATCTCCGGGATTGCCAAAGCTGCGGGTACAGCTGTTAACATGGGGACCGTGATTGGTACGGCGTTGGATGTGACAGCTATATTTACTGGTGGTGCTGCAACTGGGATTAGCATCGTTAGCCAGAGTAACGCGCAGGAGGTGTTGGCTGCAGCAGACCTGATGTTAGCTGTCGTGGATGGTAAACGTGCTGAACTGGGTGCAGTACAAAACAGATTGGACTCTACCATCCGTAACCAGGCGAATATTTCGGAAAACGTCAGTGCGGCTCGTTCCCGCATCCGTGATGCTGATTTTGCGACTGAGACGGCCAATATGACCAAACAAAATATTCTGCAACAGGCGGCGTCCAGCATCCTGGCTCAGGCTAACCAGAGACCGCAGTCCGCTCTTTCCCTGCTTGGATAATGAGTAGACCCAGCTGACTAAGATGGGAGATATAAGATGACAACTGAAATAGGCAATCTGTCATCTGCCCATGGCGCTTCCTTACAGCTAAGTGACAAGAGCGGCCAAGTGGCCGCTCAACTGCTTTCTGGAACGATGGAAGAAGCTGTGGAAGATGCTCATGTTGCGCCACGGAAAGAGCAAGAACCAAAGGATAATGGCCTCCTTCAGCAGCAAAATCAGTCAGATATTGAAAAGCAGGTACAAAATTTGCAGGAGTTTGGCCACCTGCAAGGGTGGACTGTTAATTTCAGTGTGGAGCAAGACTTGGGCCAAGTAGTGATTAAGGTTATGGATACTGATACCCAGTCAGTGATACGCCAAATCCCCACCGAAGAGTTGCTCGCCATTCACAAACGGATTCAGGCCTTGCGTCAAGGTGAGGCGGGGGCAAATCCCAAACTTGGATTGTTACTCGATCGCGAGATATAAATTGAAAGAATGAGGAGAAAATAACATGGCTATTACCTCTGCCGGTGCCGGTTCGGGAATCGATCTTGAGAGTGTGATTGCGGCTAGTGTGGCGGCCAAGAAGGCACAGTTGCAACAACCGATTATCAAAAAACAAAACAGCACCCAGATCGCGCTTTCTGGCATTGGTCAGCTCAAGTCATCCCTCACGACCTTCACCGATATTCTCGACACATTGAGCAAGCCCGGAGCTTTCAACAAGCGGTCTATCAACATCACGCAGGATAAAGATAATCCTGTGATGAAGGTTGAGAGTAAAAGTGGTGGCTCTAATGGTCAGTACAATGTCACAGTTAATAAATTGGCGACAACCAGTCGTCAGGAGGGCGTATTTGACAGCTCAACCGCACCACTCATTACTCAGGATGGTCAACTGACTTTCAAGGCTGGTGATAAAGAGTTCAAGATCGATGTTAAAGCTGGATATACCTTGCAGGATATTAGGAAAACCATCAATAGCAGTGGGGATAACTTTGGTCTGAGTGCTAATATCGTTAACACCTTGGATGGTAAAGCCAAGTTAATTATTGATTCCGGCATTTCTGGTGATGGTAAGGATTTGACTATCACTGGAAATACCTCAGAGCTAGGTATGTTCTCTATTGGTTCTCCTAGCAATGTTATGAGTCAAACACAGGCTGCAAGTAGTGCCGAAATTGTTGTTGATGGAAATGCACTTAAAAGTGATTCCAACGTTTTTGATGATTCTATCCAAGACCTGAAACTCACCGTGTTGCGAGTTTCTGATAAAGATAGCAGTGGTGATCTAAAATCAAACAAAGTAGATATCACAACAGATAAAAAATCTATCCAGGATATGGTTAAGCAGTTTGTTGATGGATACAACGCACTGCAGGATAAAATGGATGCGCTTGGCAAGCGCAACAGTATAGTTGGTGGTGTCAGGCAGGATGATGGTGGCGCTCTGGCTGGGGATGCAAGCACTCGGACAATCAGTAACTTTATGGCCAATACTATTACTAGTAAAACGGGTACCAGTACAACGTACTCGAGTATCTTCGAGATTGGTATAAAAATGGATAATAAGGGCAAGCTATCTCTGGATAACGAGAAGTTTGGCCAAGCTGTTGATAAAAACTTTGATCAGGTTGTTGCCTTGTTCGGTGGTGATAATGGCCTTGCCGGTGCATTGAATAAAGGATTAAAAGAGTATACCAAGTCCGGTGGTATGTTGGCTGAGCGTACCGATACATTGAATGCAGACTTACGTAGTTTGAATCAAAAGCAGGCAACATCAAATGCTCAGCTGGTAAAATATGAAGCATCATTGCGTGCACAATATGGTAGTCTGGATGCGTTGTTGGTTAAGATGAATCACTCTGCGTCAGCACTGCAATCATTACAGATTAATAACAAGAAATAAATTAATATTACGAGGAGCAGGCGATGTACCAGCGTAATCTAAAAGCATATAAGGCAACCAGTGTCGCTGCTGACTTGGCTGTTGCCGATCCTCATCGTGTGATTCAACTCATGATGCAAGGTGTACTTGAACGCTTGGCTCAAGCCAAAGGCGCAATTGAACGTCGTGATATGGAAGCAAAAGCTACAGCGGTATCTAAAGCACAAGGATTATTACACGGTTTACAGGATGCGTTGGATATGAATCAAGGGACTGTTGCTGAAAATTTGTATAGCCTTTATTCCTATATGGATGAGCGGATCTGGGATGGCAGCCTTGCATTGGATACCGCCCCAATTGAAGAGGTTATGGCGTTGATGGTGACTATAAAATCCGGTTGGGATCAATTACCTGAGGTCGCTAAACAACAAGGTTATCAAATGAGACAACAGCTAGGAGAGCTATAATGATAAGCCTAACCTCTTTGCAACAAGCACTTACAGATAATTACGAGCAGATCGAATCTCTCTTGTCGAAAAAATGTTATGATGAGGCATCTGTTAGGATGGATTATCGGCAATCATTGATTGAGAGCCTGTTACAGTTGGTTGAAAATAAACAAAATCTTAAACAGGATGCAATGTTATTGGCTGCCATAATTTACAAACAAGAAGAAAGTATGAAAAAAATGGCATCTGATCATCAAAAGTTAATATTTAAAAAGCTCTCTTCTATTGGATTGGCGAGTAAGGCCAAGAGAGTATATAGTGAGAATATTAAGGGGTTATGATGTCTGAATATATTAACAGTGTTTTGAAAGAAGCTGAGGATGTTGCTTTACGCCTAAAAAAACAGGCGGAACAAGAAGCCGCAATGTCTATTGCTTTACCACTTCGATTCTCACGGAGTATTGCTGCATTTCATAAATATATCCCTCATATTGCAGAGATATATGAATCATATAAGCCTACACGTCCATTTCGATTTTTTTGTAATGAAAATGGCCAACCTAATCTGGCTTGGGTTGATGATAATATCGCAGTCTATGGCGATGAACCATATCTTGTGTGCGAGACATTGGTTAAAGATTTTATGGCTAAAGGAGTGCTTTCAAAAGTGTCATTTAGCCAAGAAGATAACCCATTGGGATTTATGCACGTCGAGTATCTAAATAAACTTAATGCGTATTTTGATGACATTTTATTACGAGAGGACTCATTGGAGGTAGTGCCAAGCGAAGTTCCCAGTGCTTTGGTTTTTGGGGTCGGTCTTGGGTATCACTTGGGCTATTTATACGAACAGTGTAAGATCGGTACTTTATTTCTTTTTGAGCCAGACTTAGATCTCTTTTATGCATCTCTTTTTTGTTTCGATTGGGACCTTCTGCTAGATTATCTTTATCAGGAGAACCTCGGTTTACATATTCTATTAGGGCAAGACGAGAAAACAATCATTACTGATTTTGGCTCTGCAATTCATAGTCGTGGAGCATTTCTTATTGCAAACTCTTTTATCATGTGGGGATATCAGAATGACACGATAAAAAGTTTAATGGAAAAAGTTAAACTTGAATATCACCTTTTAGTTATGGGGTGGGGGTTCTTTGACGACAATCTTATTGCTCTCTCACATACAATAAGCAATATTGAACAGGGTGTGCGATTTTTAAAAAATAATGAAAAAATATTTAAAGAACAGCAAGACATACCTGTTTTTGTTATTGGTAATGGTCCTTCACTGGATGAGACACTTGCTGTTATAGAGAAAAATAGAGATTGCGCTATATTAATTGCTTGTGGAAGTGCAATTACTGCATTGCATAACGTGGGTATAAGGCCTGATATTTATGTCGCAACAGAGCGAACCAAAAGTGTTTATGATTTTCTGGTCAGTATGAATGACCCAGAATATTTAAAAGAAATCATTTTTTTAAGTTTGGATGTGATCCATCCATATTGCGCCACGTTATTTAAAAATTCGGCTTTGTTATTCAAACGCTCGGAACCAGGTGTCATGTTGTGTAAGACATTTTTTCCTGAAACAAGACTTTTTACCGATTTAGGTGGTGTGAACCCTATGGTTGGTAATATTGGTGTCAGCGTACCGATCCATCTTGGATTTAAGAATTTATATTTGTTTGGCTTGGATAATGGTTATAAAGATAAAAGCCACCATCATTCAAAATTTAGTGCTTATTATAACAGCGAAGAGGGGGCGAAAGCTCTAACGGAGATAGTATGTGGTGAGCGCCAATTAATAAGAGAAGGCAATTTTGGTAGTGTTGTTATTAGTGATGCAATGTTCGATACATCTCGAAAAGTTATAGAGCAGGTATTGAAAATTCATGATGATGTGCAGTGTTTCAACTGTAGTGATGGCGCTAAGATAACAGGTGCTACACCTCTCCGTAGTCGTGTATTAGGCCAACTCCAGCCAGTAGACAAATCATTTTTACTAAGTGAAATTGTAACACGCATGTCTGCTCCGTTATCGTTATCAAAGCAAGATTTTTACCCATTACTTGATATTGAATATTTCAATTACTTTGTTGATAAAATGATTGATGAATGGCAGCAGCATTTCTCATCTAGAAATGAAATTAATCAGCTGATGCTACGACATTTTAATTATCTTCATCAAATAGCAGCGACTCAGCAAAAGCATATCACGATATTTATGATTGGTTCTATGAATTATGTATTCACTCTATTAACATCCATTGCTTATTCATTTGATGGGGAGAAAAAAACACTTTCACTAATTGAACCAGCAATTGACATTTGGTTGGATTTTCTTCGTAAAGCAAAAGAAATGTATCCAATGGCTCTCGACAGCGTAGATATGATAGATAATGATGTGGTTAATTTATTTAAAAAGTAAAATGTTATGGCTATGTAATTATCTGTTCAGGTGAGTGTTGAAATTATGTTATGCTCATGCACTCTGTGTTGCTTTCTTGCAGAGTGATGGAAGATAATTTATAAAGAGAGGTATCTAAATGACTGATGATGACAATAATATATTCAATAAGCTTTACTTGGAAAATGGTGCCGCTTCACAGCGGCGCTATCCGAATGAAAGCTTGATAGGTTTTTTGGCCTCCAGTTTATTTCATCTATCTAAAAAAGAACGAGGTGAGTGTCGAATTCTTGAGGTAGGTTGTGGCAGTGGGGCAAATATATGGATGCTGGCAAAAGAAGGCTTCGATACTTGGGGGATAGATTTATCATCAGCAGGTATAGATCTTTGCAAGCAAGTTATTGCATCTTGGAATGTTAATGCTCAACTTGATGTCGGTAGCATGACAGAATTACCATACCCTGATAGTTATTTTGACGCAATAGTCGATGTAGTATCCATGCAGCACTTAACCCTTACACAGCATATTGCAACGATCTCTGAGATATATCGCTGTCTAAAACCAGGGGGGTATTTATTTTCCTACCATCTTGGAAAAAACTCTTCTGTTTGCCAATCTTCTGGCCTTACTTGGTGTGATGATATATCCATCACTGATATTCCGATGGGGTATCCACTGGCAGGAAATGGACTGACATCATTCCTTGATGTTCAGACTGCTGAAAAGTTGTATTCAGACTTCAATTCCCTAGAGATTGCATCAATCCGAAGGGAATATGCTAAAAGTAGTAATGAAGTAGAGTATTTAGTTATTAGTGCTAAAAAATGAAAATAGAAACCTTATCTAACAGTGAATTTGAGAAGTTACTGGGTGTACGATTACTTGAGTTCGGTGGTTTGAGGACTCCTGGGCATATTGAGTATTTCAAGAAATATTATAACTCATCCTTTGAAGACTTATCTTTTGGGGTGTTCTATCCAGAGGGTGAGATTATTGTTTTACTTACTCGCCATATTGTAAATGACTCTGCACATTATGGTTGGTATGGACAATCTGCTTTGCTACTTTGCAAGGGTAAAGCAGAACAGCAACGCCAAGCTGAGTTAGTGGCTCAGGCCCATATTCTTTCCTTATTGCAAGAAGGAGGCGTTATCGATTTTCAGGAGTCTTCTAGTGAAATAAGTTTTGTCGCTAGAACTCTATTAGTGTTGGGGATATCACCACGAGTTTATTCTGAACAAATTATTAGGCTGGTTAGTGATGAATTAATGCTGAGTGATATGCGAAAAGTTTTCCGCCAAAATATCAACTGGGGAGCCCGTCATCTGGAGTGCAAGATTATCGATGCTAATAATGTAACAGAGCAAGATTTTCTGGATTTCGAAGAGTTTCATGTCGCTGTTGCTGGTAGGCGAACCCGAAGCCATGACTCTTGGGTAGAACAGATGAGGTTAGTACAGACTGGAGAGAATTTTCTTGTTGTTAGTCATTTAAATGAAACGCTGGTTGGCATGTCTTTGTTTGCAGCATCAGGGAAACTTGCCTATTACTCTGTTGGTGTGTATGAGCGAGAACTGTTTCACTTCCCTCTTTCTCATTATCCGATTTGGCTAGGTATTTTGCACTCCAGAGATATGGGATGTGTTGAGTTTAGTATGGGGGAGAGTGTTTATAATAATGTGATTAACTCTCTTGGCCATTTATCGACAGAGAAGGAATGCAATATTAGTCACTTCAAGCGAGGATTTGGTGGCGATATCAGGTCGTCATTACGTTTTTATGGTGACTTGAAAGTTTAAAATAGTCATTGGCTTATATGTGCCAATGACTGTTTTTTATAAAAAAATATCTTTAAGACTGACGGCTTGGCCGCGATAAATATCTTGGCGAGCTTTTTTTCCCAATATTTTTGGCAATGCTTCAGGTGGCAACCCATAACCTGGCCGGATCCGTCGGATGTGTTCCGGTTTTATGGTGGTGCCCGCTGGAATGTCGGTAACAAAATACAAAGAACGACGAAATCTCAGGTTTGCCTGTTCAGCCTGGTTGTCACCACTTTCTCCTGACCCCAACGCTTGCCAGCAGAGTTTTGCCTGGCTGCAGAGCTCTTTAAGTTCACCTGGTTCAAGTGAGAACTCGGCATCCGGGCCGCCATCAGCGCGAGCCAAGGTCAGGTGTTTCTCGATGGCCACAACGCCCAATGCTATTGCCAGCTGAGCGGCGGTATTTCCCATCGTGTGATCAGAGAGACCAACGGGTACTGAAAATGTCTCTGCCAAGCGGGTAATCCGCTTGAGATTGATATCAGCAAGAGGGGTTGGGTAGCCACTGACACAATGAAGCAGCAGGATCTGTGAGCAACCATTTTCACGCAAAATGGTTATTGCCTTGGCAATTTCATCTTCAGTTGACATGCCAGAAGAGATAATTACCGGCTTTCCTTGTTGAGCTATGTAGCTGAGCAGGGGAAGATCGGTAATTTCGAATGAGGCAATCTTGTATGCAGGAGTACCCAGCTCCTCCAAAAAATCAACAGCACTCTCGTCGAAGGGAGTGGAGAAAATAGTCAATCCGCGTGACTTTGCTCGTTCAAAGAGAGGCTGGTGCCATTCCCATGGGGTATGGGCTAGGGTGTAGAGATCGTAAAGGGTATGGCCATCCCATAAACCGCCCTGAATATGAAAATCCGGTAGATCACAGTCGATTGTCATGGTGTCAGCGGTATAGGTTTGCAGCTTGATGGCATCAGCTCCCGCGTCGGCAGCCGCATCTACCAGCGCCAGTGCCCTCTCCAGCTGGCCATTATGGTTGCCGGAGAGTTCGGCAATTATATAGGGAGGGGTATCTGGACCGATTATACGTCCATTGATTGTAAATTCAGTCATAGTTATCATTAAATCCTTGAAACAATTTTGATTTTAATCGTTATGTTTCTGTATGCGAACATGTGCTTCTATATCTCCAGATAATCGCATTATCGGATGCGAAAAAATTAACCTATATTTACCAACGTCAATATAAGCTGGAGGGTAACCATCAACATCTAAAACTCTTATTTTATCAAAAATATGTTCAATGCTGTTATTCATATCAATATTGCTTTGCTCGTTTTTTCTACGCTCAAATAATGTGACATCCCCAATTTGTGGTATTGGCGTAGGGAGTTCATGCAATAGTTTATTCATCATTGATATGCTAGCGAGATAGATCCTTCTGAATACCTCCTCGCCACCGCCAAGTAGGGATACATCTTGGCGTAAATATATAGGGCCGGCATCTAGCTGATTTGTCATTTTAAGTGCCACTACTTGAGTAGTTTGATGTCCATTCAGCACCATATTCTGAATGGGGCTACCTCCTCTGCCGTAGGGTAAAGGAGTGCTATGAAAGCAGATGCATGTACATTCTTCTATTAACTTATTAGAAACAATCCATGACCAATGTGGAAAAAAAATCAAATCTATATTTTTTTTAGACAACAGGAGTAAATCCTCTTGATATTTACAAATATAAGCTGCATTGTTAAGCAACGCAGGTGATTTTTCCTGTAGCAAACTCCAGAATGAGTTGCTTTTGCAAGCAATAGCATATTTCATTTACAGCGACCTCGATTTAATTATTTCAAAAGCTTCTGAATAATTAAAGCCAGCCTGAGAGCCTCTAACTCTATTTATATTTTCTATGGAGGATATTGATCTTGGGTGAGGTATATCTCTCATCTCCATCCAATAACAGTTGAGCGCTTCAATTTTTTTATGCATAAACTTATCGATGTTTACAAATAAGTTAGGGTTAAAGGTACGAACTCCCCATTCTGTTGAGGATGCAATTTCATAAGCTCTTATTTCTTGCCATGACTCATTTGGCTGAGCTCTAAAAGCAACTAATGTTGCCTCATGAACTCGCCTATGATCGATGTTAAGATCTGCAGACGAATGAGTATATATTATATCAGGAGATATATGTTTTTTTACTTCCTCTATATATCTTGCTAATTCGAGGAGTGGCACAGTATCAAGCATATTATCTGGAAATTGACCTCTTCCAATCCAAGTGAATCCAATGGTTTTGGCTGCTAGATCAGATGCTTGCTTTCTCTCTTGCGATAAATTTCCATCGTCAATATTATTTACTCTGGCACCGATACCATTAGTAAATGATAATACATATACAATATCACCTTGGTTAATGTGTTTGGCAATAGTGCCACCACACCCAATGGTTTCATCATCAGGATGGGCTGATATAACTAAAATAATTTTTTCCTTATAATTCATCTCACCTCCTATTTTTAGTAAGTTCCATTTCTAGGAACCCCTCATTTGAGCCTCTTTCGAGGAAGTTAGATTTTTTATATAGTTTAAAAGCTACATCATTAGTTACTTTTACACACAAATTTAGCTTTTCTAAATTTGCTATATCAAATGCGATATATTCTATTGCCTGAAGTATTTTATTTCCAAACCCTAACCATTTATCACTAGGGTGTCTATATATGTCTAACCAGGCCTCTTTTTTTATCCAATCGATTCTATGTAAAGATGTAGAACCCATGATTTTATTTCCATAGAAAACCGCATAGTTTAAATTGCAAGGATCCTGTTCTTGACTTTTGATGAAGTTAATATGAGAGGATATTGATATACGCTTTGTGTCATGCATTTCTTTGCGAACTTTATATCTATTCCTTATAGATAAAACAGTTATTTTTTCAGATTTATTTAATTGAGTGAATGGGATTAATGTCAACTCTCTATAAGTGATAGCTGTAGATATTTTTGAATAATAAAAAAGTAAGTGAGATAGTCGTTGTGCCCCGTCAGGAATAGGATATTTACTCATGTTCACAACATGATTTTTTCTTGTTTGAAAGTCATTTAATATCGACATAGAGGTTATTATTTTTTCTATAATATTATCATTTTCCCAGTTGTCAATAATTTCAAATAAGTTATGGCTAGAGATACTCTCTAGTTGTGAAGACTGGTTTTCGGCTGTTTTTATAATAATTGAAGGTAGCAAAGATGCTATTAACTCAAAAATTGTCTGCCCTGCAGCACAAATAGATATGTCACTTTGATACATTAACTCTGCTACCTGTTTGGCGCTAAGGTTAGAGTAATAGATACAATTTGATGAACATGCTGTCTGTATATTTGTTATTATGTGTATTGTTGCAGTTGGATATATGTCTTTTGTGATGTTAACTATACGGTTAGTTATCCCCAGAATATCTGTTCCACCCATCATAACAAGAATATTATTAATGGGTTTTTTTGGTGCTTTATTCCTTTTGCGGATGTCAATGAAATCTGGTCTGATGGGTTGCCATGATGTGCCGATGAGCCATCGAGATGGATGGTTTGTAATTTTAGTTACGTTTGGTGTGGGATGTATAACTAGACCTTTTGGATATTTCACGCGAAAAGTATCATCAACATATGCTGTTATTTTAAAAAACGATGATAACTTTTTAAGTTGTGTTACTGATGCTGTATAGCTATCTATAATAGCAATATCCATGTTCAAGGAAATCGTTATTTTTTCGAACTGCCATTGTTTCCATACTACGTTATTCCCATTAATAAACTGATGTGCAATTGAATCGCCATCAATCACCCATTGAACTTTACCACCTAATTTTTCCCATGCAGTGGCATATGAATGACATCGACTTAGATGCCCCAAGCCTCTCTGTTTATCACCCTCGGTAAAAATCCAAAGTGTCATCATTTAGCGTACCTTGAACACTGGCTGTATAGGTTTGCCGTGTAGTTTGGCTGTTAGAGATTTATCGTGATCATGGTGGATTAGCGCTGGCAGTATGTCGCGATAGGTGGCCAGCAAAGCGGCCACATCCTGTTCGCTGTGGGCCAGATTCATATTGTGACTGCCAAGGGTGAGGATCCCTCGCTTGCACAACTCCTGGATCAGATAGCTCTTGAGAAGCCAGGTAGAGTGGTTTACTGAATCCGCAACCAGCAGAAAGCTCCAGCTCGGATGTCCGGCGGTATGCAGCCAGTCCGGGGCATCGATCTCTTTTAGCAAGCTATCGAGCCCATCCAGTACCTGTTGTCCCCGCTCTGCAAGCCTCTTTGGTACATCCAGTCGCCGCATCTTTTTGATGACGGCGTTGGCCGCAGCGAGGGCAATTACATCCCCGCCGAAGGTGCCGGAGAAGAAGATATCTTCCATCCGTTTCATATATTGGCGGCGGCCAACAACGGCGGAAATCGGGAAACCATTGGCCATGCCTTTGCCGAACGCAGCAAGATCCGGCGTCACACCAAAGAGGCTCTGTGCCCCGCCCAAGTGGTAGCGAAAACCTGTAATGGTCTCATCAAAGATGAGTAGTGCGCCATGGGCATCGCAGAGTTGGCGCAGACCAGGCAGAAAATCCGGGGTTGGCCAGGTTACATTCATCGGTTCCAGAATGACGGCTGCAAACTCGCCCGGGTGAGCTTCCAGCAAGCACTGCAGCGAGGCAAGATCGTTGTAGTCAAATCTGTGGGTCAGCTCTCTCACACACTCGGGGACCCCCAAATGGCGGGTGGTTGAGCCGATGTACCAGTCTTGCCAGCCATGGTAGCCACAGACTGCTACCCGCTCGCGGCCTGTGACTGCTCTGGAGAGCCTGATACAGGCTGAGGTGGCATCAGTCCCGTTTTTGCCAAAGCGAACCATTTCGGCGCAGGGGATGAGCTCAATGAGCTGTTCAGCGACTTCGGTTTCCAGCCGGTGGGGAAGGGAGAAGATCGATCCAAGACTGAGTTGCTCCATTACCGCTTCATTCACATCCGGATCGCAATATCCAAGACTGATGGCCAGTAGGCCGCTGGCAAAATCAAGATACTCGTTGCCATCTACATCCCAAACATGCGCCCCATTGCCGCGCTCGATAAAGAGTGGGGCGGCGCCATAGGGGAAACAGAGGCGACTTTTGGAGAAGGTTTGGGAGCCGAGTGGAATGCTCTGTTCCGCCCGTGCCGAGAGAGCAAGTGAATGTTGATAACGTGAGGTCATATATGATTCTCCTTGGCCAGCGAATTAGCCAATCCTTCGTTGCGCTTGTGCCGGGTATTAAGTGTTGTCAGCTCCGGCTGCTGCGCCAGCAGGGCGAGGATATCGTCGGTCGTAAAGGTTGGGTTGGCAGGATAGAGAGCCTGATAAATTCGCTCTACCAGTTCAAAGTCGGCAGGCTCATCGACAGTCCAGCGCAGGTGGGCCAGCGAAGGCGAGCGCTGCAGTTCGCCGATAGAAAACTGTTCGGAATGACAGCGAACGTAATAGGTGACATGTTCCCGCTCGGTCTGCGTGGCGGCCTTTTCCTGCAAGGTTGCCAGAGTCGATCCACTCATGATCTCGGCATCCAGCCCATCCGGATAACTGGGATTGCCGCAGTTGCTGCTGTAGTCGAACTTGCCCGAGAGATGGAGGGCTATCAGCTCGTCTATTACCATAGGGTCAGCCAGTGGGCAGTCACCGGTGAGACGCACAACATGGGTCGGACTGTAGGGTTGGGCCGCCAGATAGAAACGCAGCAACACATCGTCAAGAGGACCGCAGAAACAGGGGATATTCAACTTCTCGCACAGCTCGGCAATGGCGCGATCTTCCGACTGATCGCTGGTGGCAACCAACAGTTTATCCAGCAGCTTGCTCTGTTGCAGCCGTTCAATCTGCCTTGCCAGCATGGGTTCGCCCAGCAGTTCCTTTAGTACCTTGTTGGGCAGGCGGGAAGAACTGGTTCTGGCCTGCAGAATACCCAAGATCATCGTGTTCTCCAGAGTCCGGGGTTGATAAGTTCCTGTTCCATAGACGCCAGGTGTGCGATATCGGCCTCGTAGCACTCGTGCTGTACTTGACTAGCCGCAACGATGGCGGCCAGCTCTTGGGCATGACAAACACCGACAACAAAGCGGCTCACCTGTGGTAGGGCTGTCATGATGGAGAGGGCTCTGCCAAGCGGGGCCACCGAGGGATGCCAGTGGTCAAATCGTTCAAGTGCGGTAGCGAAACGCTGAAAATAGTCAGGTCGCTGCGCTGGTTGCATCAATAACAGGCCCTGTAAAAAGAGCGAGCGAACATGGATTTCACATCCCATATCTACCAGTTTGTCGAGCCATCCAGTGCGTAAAAAGCGTTGATCGAGCAAATTGGCAGGTAATTGCACCAGTTCCAGAGGATAGCCAGCTGCGCTCCAGGTATCGAGCTCCTCCGGGGAGTAGACGGAGATCCCGAGTTTTCCGATCGCGCCCTGTTGCTGCAAATCGGTGAGTAACTCGAACAAGGCAGGTGAGGCATCTTGGCTACGGTGCAGCAGCAAACCATCGAGCCGTTTTCGCCCCAGCCAATGCAAGCTGTTGTTGAGCGCTGCCTTAACATCGGACAGCGGTAGCCCTGGTGCCAGCTTGTCGATGAGAGTGAAGTCGGTGATATCTCTTTGCCCCAGCCTCTGCTCGGCATTGCCATAGGCTTGCGCCGTATCCAGGGTGTCGATACCTGCTTGACGAGCTAACGCAATGATCGCGTCGAGTTCCTCATCGCTGACTTGTCCGTCGTGATTGCTGATCCCGTAATCCAGACCGAATTGCACTGTGCCCAGAGCTAGCCGCATAGTGCCTGCTCCAGCGCATCTACGACCTGTTGCTGCTCTGAGAGAGTCAGAGCCGGGAATAGTGGAAGAGAGATTGCTCCCTGATAGTAGGCTTGTGCGCCCGGATAGGCTGCTGGATCATGTCCCAGCCCACGGTAGTAGGGCTGGGCTGGGATAGGAATATAGTGAACGTTGACGCCAATGCCGGCAGCACGCAGGCGGGCAAACACCTGATCGCGTTCAGCCACCTGAATGACATAGAGGTGATAACCGCTCTGGCGATTATTACTCTGCTGCAACGGCTGGACTGGCAAGGGGGATAACAGCGCGTCATATCGCCTGGCAAGTTCACGACGCTGGGTAATGAACTGATCAAGACGGCTCAACTGACTAAGCCCTAGTGCCGCCTGAATGTCGGTCAAGCGATAGTTGAAGCCCAGAAGTTGTTGCTCGTAATACCACTCTCCGGGAGAGGGCATGAGCAGCGCTTGCGGATCTCGAGTGATTCCATGGCTGCGATAGAGTCGCAATTTGTCGGCCAGCACCTGATCCCGGGTGGTGACAGCGCCTCCTTCTGCGGTCGTAATCGGTTTGACCGGATGAAAGCTGAAGACCGTCATATCGCTGTGACGGCAACTACCGATAGGTGACCCCTGATAGTGGGCACCCAGTGCATGGCAGGCATCCTCGATCAGAACGATTCCGTACTGGCGACAGAGCGCACCGATCTCTTCGAGATCGCAGGGCTGTCCGGCCAGATGTACAGCAATCAGCGCTTTTGGAAGGGAGTGGGTGCGCATAGCTTGCTGCAGTTTCTTATCCAGTGCCACTACATCGAGGTTACCGGTAGCAGGGTCAACGTCGACAAAATCAACGTTGGCATTGTAGTAGCGAACGCAGTTCGCCGACGCAACAAAACTGACCGCAGAAACCCAAACTGTATCTTGGGCGCCAATATCCAGTACTGCGCAGGCCAGATGAAGCGCAGTGGTGCCGTTACTGCAAGCAACCACATGCGGCACTTGGCAGTAATCTGCCAGTCCTTGTTCGAAAGCGGGAACGGCTTGGCCTTGGGTCAGATAATCAGATTTCAGTACGGCAACGACGGCTTCTATATCGGCATCGCTGATCGATTGGCGGCCATAAGGGATCATTCGGACAATACCTGCTGGTTCATGCTCTGTAGTTCGGCTATCGACAGAAAGTGCTGATTATTTAGGGAATTGTATTCAAAGCCCGGTGCAACCAGTGTGGCTGTTTCACCCAGAGCATTAACGCTGAAATCATTGTTGCGGCTGGTGAAGCTGATGCTGGGGGCAATCACGTAGTAATCGTTGAACTCATAAGTGTGGAAAGAGTCGTCAGCCGGACACATCACCTCGTGCAGCTTCTCCCCCGCACGGATGCCGATGATCTCCTGCTTAAGGGTCGGAGCCATGGCTGCCGCCAGATCGGTGATCTTGACCGACGGGATTTTCGGCACGAACAGTTCGCCACCGCGCATACGCTGGAAGTTGCTAAGAACAAAATCTACGCCTTGCTGCAAGGTCAGCCAGAAGCGGGTCATCTCGGGGTGGGTGATAGGCAGCGTACTGGCGCCGCTCTTGATCAGATTGTCGAAGAAGGGAACTACTGAGCCCCTTGAGCCGACCACGTTGCCATAACGTACCACCGAGAAGATGCTCGGGTTCTTGCCCGCCATATTGTTGGCGGCGACAAAGAGCTTGTCAGAACAGAGCTTGGTTGCCCCGTAAAGGTTGATCGGGTTGGCAGCCTTGTCGGTCGAGAGTGCAATGACCTTCTGCACGCCATTGTTGAGCGCGGCCTTGATGACGTTTTCGGCTCCTCCAACGTTGGTCTTGATGCACTCCATCGGGTTGTATTCGGCAGCTGGCACTTGCTTGAGCGCAGCGGCATGCACCACAAAGTCGACATCGCGCATCGCCATGTCGAGGCGCTCGGCATCGCGAACATCGCCGATAAAATAGCGCATGCAGGGATGGTTGAAACACTGCTGCATTTCAAACTGCTTGAGCTCATCACGGGAGTAGACGATCAGTCGTGCGGGTTGGTAGCGGGATAGCACGGTTGCAATGAATTTCTTGCCAAATGACCCCGTGCCACCGGTAACTAGGATTGTTTTTCCATTAAACATGACGGTGTCCCATGATGAAGATTGGTATCTACGGAATTCTAAAGCACTTTTTATGCCATTTGCAGACGTAAATTGGAAGGCGTGATCTGAATGGCTGTTTTTTGGCTATTTGTTGCTGCGTTGGGCAATGGCTCGGCAAACCTGCTCCACCGCATTGAGGGCCCTTGGGGTGAATCGGTGCAGCTCATCGGAGTTGACCAGCATCAGTCGGTGATGTTTCACCGCATCAAGGTTTGGCCACTGCTGCCAATGACGCAGGGCGTCAGGATCTTGACTCCCGGCCAGGAGCAGCGCGGGGTTGGCCCTGATCACCTGTTCCATGCCCACTTGAGGGTAAGGGGTCTTGGCATTCGCCATGATGTTGATCCCGCCGCAGAGTTCGATGGCCTGAGCCGGCCAGGCATTGCCACTGACGCTGGTGAGCGGCGGGTACCAGAGCTGGTAGAACACCTTGACGCCGGTTGGCCTGCCATAGCGCTGTTGCAGGAAATGCAGGCGTGCCAGATAGCGATCGGCGGCTTCGTTGGCGCTCTTTTCCATTCCCAGCAATTTGCCCAGCGCCCGCATTTCTACGGCCAACGAGGAAAAATCGGTAGGCTCAGAGTAGAAAATCGGGATACCCAGCTGCTCCAACGGGGCCAGCATCCGTGATTGAGCTGAGCGCCAGCCGAGAATGAGATCCGGCTTTTGCGCCAGCACTGCCTCGACGTTGATGCTGCGATAATTCGCTACCTTGGGCTTGGTTTTTACCTCGGGGGGATAGTCTGAGGCATCGTCAATTGCCACCAGCTTGTCACCGGCGCCAATTTCGTAGAGCAATTCGGTCAGGTGAGGAACAACGCTCACCACCCGGGTCGGCGTGGCGGCCAGCAGGGCACCGGGCAACCAGGCAAGCAGCACGCAGGTCAGCCAGACAGGCAATCGCAACCATCTAACCATGAAATAACCCCGCCACAGTGACAAGCAGCGCGAGCATCAACCAGCCCCAGCCAATTCCTTGCAGAATATTGAGCACCTTGCGCGGTGACTCACCGTCGGGGTCATCACCGCTGCCAAGTATCGACCAGCGTTGCAAGGTTCCCTGATAGTAGCGGGGGCCGCCAAGGCGGATCCGGCACTTGTCAGCAAGTAGCGTCAACAGCATCCCGATGGCGGGATAGGGCCAGAGCGCCCCACTGCGCAGCAGCTGTGCGGCCTGTTTGAGACGGCTTGCCAGCAGTGGCAGCCCCAGCAGCAAAATGACGGAGGCATTGAGCCCCTGATAGAGCGCGCTGGCGGCGCGACCAAAGTGGTCGAAGGCGGGATCTTTGCGACTCCAGCTCTGATTCATCAGCTGCACCAGCCGCCAGAGCAGGGCGCCTTGTACCCCCGCGAGGGCATACCCCAGCAGCGGGCCAGCCCATTGGCCGATCAGGCGCAGGGCGCAGCTCTCCGTCACCGCTTTGGCGAGCCCCATGGTCGAGAGTTTACCGGTCTCCCGCTTAAGCCAGGGGGCGGACTGCAATCTCGCCAGCGGCAGCGTCTCCTGCGTGGCGAGCGAGCGGGTGGCATGGGCGAGTTCGCGCAGCGGACGGGATTCGAGCATCAGCAGCAGGAACAGCAGGTCGAAGAGCGGCTCGCTCAGGGCCAGATTGCGCAGTGACCAGAGCCCGGCGGCGCAGGGGAGCCAGACTACCAGCATTGCCAGCAGGCCGGCCTGCATTTGCTGGCCGGGTGAACCATCGGGTCTGTGTACCTTGTGCCCCAGCCGGGTCAGCAGGGGCGTGACGGCCGAAAGACGTAGATGGGATGGCCACGGGATCACCGCCTCCAGCAGGGCAGCACCTACCAGAATGGCCGCCGTCGTCGAGAGGAGGGCGTCGGCCATCAAATCAAGCGAGCCGGTCTCGATCACAGCTTGCCGAGCATCTTGATGATCACTTCGGCGGAGTGCTTGCCGGCCACTTCGATGAAGGCATCGAAGGATTCAACCTGTTCCTTGCCAGCGATATCGGACATGGCGCGTACCACTAGATAGGGCACCTTGAACATGTGGCACACCTGACCGATCGCGGCACCTTCCATCTCGACCGCCAGCATCTGCGGGAAGTCGGCGCGAGCCTTGGCGATGGCGTCCGGTTTGCACATGAACTGATCGCCGGTGCAGATAAGGCCGACCTTGGTCTGGTGTTTGCCCTGCTCGGCGATGCAATCCTGAGCGACTGCAATGAGCTTCTCGTCGCAGGGGAAGGCGGCGGGTTGCTGCGCCATCTGGCCCATCTCGTAACCAAAGGCGGTCACGTCGACATCGTGGAAACGCATCTCGCTGGCGATCACCACATCACCGATATGCAGGTCTTGGGCAAAGCCGCCCGCAGAGCCGGTATTGATGACGCAGTCGGGGGCAAATTTTTCCAGCAGCAGGCTGGTGGCCACGCTGGCGGCAACCTTACCGATACCGGAGCGGGTCAGGATCACCTCTTTGCCTGCCAGCATCCCTTGATAGAACTCGCAGCCGCCCAGTTGCAGGGTGGTGGGGTTGCTCATCTGGCTGCGCAGCAGGGCTACTTCTTGCTCCATGGCGCCGATAATACCTACTTTCATTGCTGACCTCGTCTTGATAGCCGTGTGGCTGAATTTAAGTTGCTGTAGATCATAACAAAAGATGGCGTCGGCGCCGAGAGGCACAAGCGAAAGGAGAGATGAAACGCGGCGCTCCATATGGGAGCGCCGCAGGTGACAAAAAGCATTGATGAGAGAGGGGCTATTGTCTTTAGCCGAGCGCGGTATCGAGGGTCATCATCAGGGCAAAGCCTGCCATCAGGCCGAGGGTGGCATAGGTCTGGTGACCGTTGCGGTGAGTCTCCGGAATTACCTCGTGCGAGACCACAAACAGCATGGCGCCGGCGGCGAGCCCAAGTCCGATGGGGTAGGCGATGGCAAGGCCGCTGGAGAGCCCCACCCCGAGCAGGGCGCCAATCGGTTCTAGCAGGCCGCTGGCGATGGCGACCAGCACCGCCACCGAGGGGCGAAAACCGGCGGCGCACATGGCCAGCGCCACCGCCAGTCCTTCGGGAATATCCTGCAGTGCGATGGCGGTTGTGAGCGGCAGCCCCACCGACATATCCCCCTGCGAGAAGCTGACCCCGATGGCCATCCCCTCCGGCAGGTTGTGCAGGGCGATGGCAAAGACGAACAGCCAGACCCGGGAGCAGCTCTCATGGCCGGGGCCGCAGGGGCCGGTTTTGTCATGCTCGTGCGGGGTGAACTGATCCAGCCCCAGCATCAACAGTACCCCGAGGGTCATGCCGACCACCACCACGGCGGCGGCGCTAAAGCCGTTGCCGGTAATCCCCTCGGCGGCCTCCAGCCCCGGCAGCAGCAGGGAGAAGGCACTGGCCGCCAGCATCATGCCGGCGGCAAAGCCCAGCATGGTGTCCTCTACCTTTTGCGGTACCGAGCGTAGAAACAGGGCGGGCAGGGCGCCAATGGCGGTGGCGGCAAACCCGGCGGCACCACCGATCAGACCATAGCGCACGCCGCTGGTCACCTCGCCGGTAGCGAGCATGATGAGACTTTGCAACAGCAGCAACAAGACGGCAGCCAGCGCGATAAAGAGACCGAGGGCGGTAAGTGGCCGCGCCTGCAGTTGTTCACGCAGCTGGGCAGACCAGGTTGAAGCTGGCAGATACGAGCTGTTATCCATAAACAGGGCCTCTTGTTACAGCAAATGGTTACAACGAAGGGGGATGGCGCTCCCTCATCGGGTCATGTTGGTCATTACAACGAGTTGATGGCCCCTTGTCCATGCCACTGCCTCGATTGCATTTATCGGTTAACTATTTGAAATGATTTGGTCGCTATAAATATTCTGTGATGAATGTCGGGTTGTGAAGGAAATCACCTTGCATTCATTTGGTGAAATCTGGTGAAGAATTAGACGATGTTGTGATAGAGTGCGCGCCTCGCGAAATCGTCCTTCCCCCGCTTTCGCAATCTTCCATCTCCCGTCAGGAATGGCCGGGATCAGCTCATACGGATGTGATCGCTACTGTTTACCTGCTTGTCAGCAGTTGAGGATCAACAGCCAATCATGTTTTACAAGAATCTCTCCATAGGCAAAAAAATTGCCGTGGTTTTTGCGGTCATTGCCGCAGTCAACGTTCTCTTCGGTGTTTTTCTCTCCAGCGAATTGCGCGGCGTGCGCGATCGGGTGCTGAACTTTACCGACTCTACGCTGCCGAGTGTCCTGTCGGTCGAAACCCTGCTCTATGACGTCTCCTATGTCCGTCGTGCCCAGTTCGCCTTGCTGATGGTGAACGATGCCGCTGATCTGCAAGCTCGCCGCAGCCGGATCCAGCAGAATATCCAGAAAGTCGACAATGCATTTCACGCCTATGAGGCGACTGTCGGGGACGAATACGAGCGTCAAGTATTCAACCGTGCCAGACAGGAGTGGCAACGCTACTTGAGCTCAGTCAATGTGGTGGATCAACTGTTTATACAGGGAGATCTTGAGCAAGCCAAGGCTCAGCTGTTCCAGTCTAATCCCATTTATGGTGAGCTAGAAAAGGCTGTCAATGGTCTAGTGGAAGTGAACCTTGGTTTCGTCAAAGAAAACCGCAGCAGCTTGCTTGGCAGCGTCAGCATGGTGACCACCTTCGCCATGGTGAGCATCGGTGCTCTGTTGATTTTCATGGTGGCCATGACCTGGTTCCTGACCCGCCAGATCTGCCTGCCGCTGCAAGCGGTAGTGGCTCAGGCCAACGCCATTGCAGCCGGCGATCTGACTCATCAGCTGGAGCGTCAGCATATTGGCCGCGACGAGCTGGGCATGCTGGCCAAAGCCTCTCTCAAGATGCAGGACAACCTGCGCGGTCTGATTGAAGAGGTAGTGGCTGCGGTTACCCAGTTGGGTGCAGCGATTGACGAAGTGAGTGCGGTTTCCGAACAGTCTGCCAAGGGTATTCAGAGCCAGCAGCAAGAGATTTCGCTGGTGGCGACGGCCATGACCCAGATGAAGGCGACCGTTGCTGATGTGGCGGGCAATACAGAGCACACCTCTGAGTCTGCCAGTGCAGCTAATACTTTGGCCCGCAAAGGCAACCAGGATGTGCAGCGTTCGCTGGTGGCCATCACCCGTGTGGCTGAAGAGATTGAGCAGGCTGGCACGCTGGTGGCCGAACTGGAGCGTGAATCCGCCCAGATCAACGTCGTGGTCGATGTTATTCGCAGCATTGCCGATCAGACCAATCTGCTGGCTCTCAATGCCGCCATTGAGGCAGCCCGTGCCGGTGAACAGGGCCGAGGCTTTGCGGTGGTTGCTGATGAGGTGCGTACTCTGGCGGGCCGCACCCAGGCCTCTACCGGCGAGATCGTCGCCATCATCGAAACCCTGCAGTCTCGCGCCAATCAGGCGAAAGAGGTGACAGGGCTGAGCTGCGACATGATCCGCCAGTGCGTAGCCCAAAGCGAGCAGACCGGTACCGGTATCCAGCAGATCGAAGAGGCTGTCGCCCAGATTGCCGATATGGCGATCCAGATTGCCAGCGCCTGCGGCGAGCAGGATGCGGTCTCCGACGAGCTGGGCCGCAACGTCGAGCGGATCAACGAGTCCGCCAACGAGGTAGCCCTGGGCGCCGATCATACTGCCCGCGCCTGTCTGGAGCTGAGCCAGCTGGCGGTGGGTCTGAAGCAGACTATCGGTCGCTTCCGCCTCGCCTGATAAGGGGGCTGGAGTGCTCCGGCCTCTTTATTCATAAAAAGTCGGGGCGCTTTGCCTGCCTTCACGACACCCGGCCATGTGCCGGGTGTTTTTTTATCTGGAGATGGGTACGCCTGATGGTTGGGGTTTTTCGCAAGAGGATGAAGGTCAGGGCAACAAACAGGGGGCTGATGATTATCCCGGCCTGTGACGGTGATATTCAAGAAGGTTGCTTAAGGCGTATTTGCTAACGAGAGAAGGGCGACGAACTGTTTTGGGGATGGGGAACGGGACGAGCTGATGGTGTGCCCGCTGCGGGGAGGAGAGAATAAGCAGTGAGCTGGTGTGGCCTGACAGGGCATATCGCAGCAATAAAAAAACCGGCTTGCGCCGGTTTTTTTATATTGGTGAAGGCTGGGGAGCTGGCTTATTTGGCCAGAGACTCCGGCAGCTCTTCACGGATCTTGCCCAGCATCTCTTTCAGGACGCGCGGGTTGGCAACCACGATGTTGCCGGAGTTTTCGTAGTTGTGACCGCCTACGAAGTCGGTGACGATGGCGCCAGCTTCTTTGGCCAGCAGTTCACCGGCAGCGGTGTCCCAGGGCTTGAGGCCGATTTCCCAGAAACCGTCGACGCGACCGGCAGCCACGTAGGCCAGATCCAGTGCGGCAGAGCCGGAGCGACGGATGTCGGCACATTCGATGAACATGCTCTGGAACATCTTCAGGTAAGGCTCGATGTGATGCTTCTGCTTGAACGGGAAGCCGGTCGCCAGCACGGTGCCAGCCAGCTCTTTGGCCTTGCCGACACGAATGCGGTAGCCGTTCAGCTGGGCGCCGCTACCACGGGTAGCAGTAAACAGTTCGTCACGGATGGGATCGTAAACAACGGCTTGCTCGGTTTTGCCTTTCACGCGCAGGGCAATGGAGACGGCAAAGTGCGGAATACCTTTGACAAGGTTGGTCGTGCCATCCAGTGGGTCAATGATCCATTGGTAGTCCGGATTGGTACCGGCAATCTCACCAGACTCTTCAGCAACAATGCTGTGCTCCGGGTAAGATTTTTTGATGGTGTGAATGATGGCCGCTTCGGCTTCACGGTCAACGTTGGTCACGAAGTCATTGCTGCCTTTTTGGATAGCCTCAATGTTCTCAGGCTGGGAGAAGGCTTTTACTACAACTTGACCGGCGTTGCGCGCAGCGCGCACGGCGATATTCAGCATCGGATGCATAGGTTCACCACTGGATGTTAAAGAACGGGGGATAAAAGGACGCGGTATGATACCAGTATTTTGTGCGATGGCAACTGTTATCCCCCTACGACCAATTGATTACCACTGCCAGATTTGACGGCTCCAATATAGACCAGAACTGCGCTAGTCTTATCCCAGCAGCCGGATACAGGCTGTCATGAGCATAGGGATGTGAACCATGAATTTGTCATTAGTGAGTCAGAACGTGTCAGCGGCCAGCGAGGGACTTTTGGCCATCTTGCGGTCATCACCCGAGTATGGTGATCACTTTGCCCACATCACCGTGCCCCCCCTGGCCCAGTGGCAACCGGCCAAGACGGAGGCGGCGATCCTGCTGATCGACGGCGATGCGCCCTGGCAGGATGCCGGATTTGCCCGGGGAGAGGATGAGACGATCGGTTTGCCGGTCTTGCCGCTGCTGATCCGCAAGGGGGACAAGGAGCTGACGGTCTGCGGGCCGGATGTGCGTGACCCCCGTTTCTATTTTGTCTCAAACGGCATCGTGCTGGATGAGTCGGAGCTGGCCGAACCTGCTTGCAGCCGGGTGCTGTTGCGCAAGCTGGAGTCCTACTTCCCGCTGCTTTCCCGCCTGATCATGCTGCGCCAGCGCAAGCCGGTCGCCGTGATCAACTAATATCTACCATCGCCAGAGCGCACCAGCGGCGCACCGTGGCCTTGTTTGGCCTACGGTGCGCCGCTTTTTAATGGTCTGGAGCCGGTCACTTGTTGCAAGATGAGGCGGCTATGGTGTTGCACCCTGTTCCAACCGTGCAATCTGGCTATGACCAACAAGGAGTGAATCATGATCGACTTTTACACCGCCGCGACCCCCAATGGTTTCAAAGTGGCGATCGCCCTCGAAGAGCTGGGTTTGCCCTATCGGGTCATTCCTCTCGATCTTTCGGCGCTGGATCAGAAGAAGCCCGAGTTTCTTGCCATCAACCCAAATGGCCGTATTCCGGCTATCGTCGATCGGGATAACGACGATTTCGCCGTATTCGAGTCGGGGGCCATCCTCATCTATCTGGCGGAGAAAGCAGGCAAGTTGCTGCCCGCTGATCCCAAACGCCGCTCTCAGGCCATCCAGTGGCTGATGTTCCAGATGGGCGGGGTAGGACCCATGATGGGGCAGGCCAACGTCTTCTACCGCTACTTCCCCGAGAAGATCCCCGCCGCTATCGAACGCTACCAGAAGGAGGGGCGCCGCCTGTTCGAGGTGCTCGACAGCCATCTGGCCCATCATGAATATCTGGCGGACGAGTACAGCATCGCCGATATCGCCACCTGGCCCTGGGTGCGGATTTATGACTGGAGCGGCATCTCCATCGAGGGGTTACCCCATCTGCAAGCCTGGATGGATCGGATGGCCGAGAAGCCTGCCTGCCAGAAGGGGATCACCATACCGCCGCGCAAGGAGCAGCCCGATGAGCTGATCAAGCAGGCGCAGCAGATGGTAACACGTTGATTTTTAACTACTGACGGGGCGTGCTGCCCCGTAATATTAGAAAAACTAAGGCAAGCCGATTATAAAGATTCGTTCGTTTTTTGTGAGCTGAATCACTATGATGCCCCCATACCACCAAGCGTCCTGTGCGGTGGCTTGGCGGGCTCCCCGCCTACTGTTTCCAACACTGTTTTTGATTGCATCACAGCCTCTGTGATCAGATTCCTCTGGGCCATTTTGTGCCAGAGGGGCGGCAGCATTTTTTCGATTTTTTGGGACTGATATGGATCGGCACAGTTTTTATCCGTTGTTTTTACTGACCATTCTGATGGTCGCTGTGGGCCAGATGACCCAGACCCTTTATGTTCCCTCCATTCCCATGATGGCGGGGGACTTCAATGTGGCCTCGGGCCAGTTGCAGGCGGTGATGGCCTGTTACCTGATCCCCTATGGCCTCTCCCAGTTTGTCTATGGGCCGTTGTCGGATCGTATCGGCCGTCGCCCAGTGCTGATCGTCGGCATGATGGTGTTTCTGGTGGGCACCCTGATCATTCAGGTCATCCCCCATTTTGCCGCCCTGCTAGTGGGTAGCTTTATTCAGGGGCTGGGTACCGGTGCCGGTGGCGCCATGAGCCGTACCGTGATGCGCGATCGCTACAACGGCGCCGAGCTCAACCGCGCCAACAGTCTGGTGAGCATGGGGGTGATCTTCTCCCCGCTGCTGGCCCCGGTGCTGGGTGGCTGGCTGACCGAGCTGTTCAACTGGCGCGCCGGTTACTGGTTCCTGTTCGGTTTTGGTGCCGTAGCAACCCTGGCGATCATGGCCTGGTTTGGCGAGACCTTGCCTGCTGCTGCCCGTCAGCCACTGCGCGTCGGTGCTGCCTATCGTCATGTGCTGGGCAACCCCAAGTTTCAGGGCAACCTGCTCTGCCTGATGGCGACCTTTGCCGGTTTGGCAGTGTTTGAGGCTGCGGCTGGTGTGCTGCTGGGCGATGTGCTGAAACTGAGCGCCCGTACCGTGAGCGTGCTGTTCGTGCTGCCGCTGCCCGGCTATCTGTTCGGGGCCTGGCTCTCTGCCAAGCTGAGCTTCCGTTTGACTCAGGGCAAGCTGATGCGTCTGGGGATCGCCTTTCTGGCGCTCGGCTCCCTCATCATTCTGGTGCCGGGGCTGTTCGGGGTGGTGAGTGCCGCCTCGCTGGTTGGTGGTGCGGCCGTCTACTTCATCGGTAGCGGCATTCTCTACCCGACCGCCACTTCCTGTGCCATCGAGCCCTTCCCGGGGCAGGCCGGCACCGCGGGTGCCATTCTCGGCGGGATGCAGAATCTGGGAGCCGGTGTGGTGACCCTGCTGGCGGCCGGTTTCCCGATGACCGGGCAGGTGACTCTGGGGGCCATCATGACCCTGATGGTGCTGATCGTGGCGCTGAGTTTTGTCTGGCTGCGCCACCACGGCTCGCCGCACGAGCAGATGGCGATTTGATGCTCGCGCTTGCTCTCTGAAAGCCCGCCTTCTGGCGGGCTTTTTCTTTACCAGAACCTAATGCGGTCTACTGCTTGGCCTGCGTCAAGGCGCGTTTGCCGGTTCACCTTCTGCCACCAGTTCAAGAAAGGCGCGCATGGCGGGGGTGATGCTCTGCTGGCGGGTCAGAAAGGCGGTATGGCCGATATTCTCCAGCGGAGCGAGAGGCAGGCAAACGAGATCCGAGAGTTTGCTGGCAGAGCGGGCGAGGCCTGCGCTGACGATGGCCCAGCCCAGCCGGTGGCGTACGGCGCTGACCAGATGGAACAGCGAGTCGGTCTCCAGTACCACGTTGAGCGAGGTGCCCACCTGCTCGGCGGCACGATCCAGATATTGACGAAATTGCATGGTGCGGCTGGGCAGCACCAACGGCTGTTGCTGCAGTTCAGCAAGCGCAATGTCGCCGCTGCGCGGGTACTTATCCGCTTCGTCACGGTTCATCAGCACCGCCATCTGGTTGGCGCCTTGCGGGTAGACGTGAAAGGCGCGCCGGCCAGCCCCGCCAACCGGTTCATCAAATCCCAGTCCGATATCGCACTGATGCAGCTCCAGCTGTGACAGTAGTGCTTCGTTGCTGAGCACCGATAGGCGAATGACGATGTCGGGGTAGCGCTGCTTGCAGCGGGCGATAAAAGGCATGATGTCTAGATTGGACTGGGGCACGATGCCGATGCGCAGGGTGCCGGATAGCTCGCCCTGAAACAGGGCCAGCTCCTGCTTGAGCGCCTCCTGTTCCAGCAACATCCGTTCGGCATACTGGCGTACCAGCTCGCCGGCCTCGGTCAGGGCGACAAACTGGCTGGTGCGTACCACCAGATCGGTGCCGACACTCTTTTCCAGGGCAGTAATGCTGGCCGAGAGGGTCGGTTGGGTGATGTGGCAGGCTTTGGCCGCTTTGGCAAAATGCCGGTGTTTGGCCAGCTCGTGAAAGTAGTGAAGTTGCTTGATGTTCATCTGGTTGTAGTGGAGGCAGTGGAACCGGCTATTGAAGAATTAATCAATTGAAAAAACATCTTCGATAGAACAACTCTATCAGGATATAGATTTATTTCATTGGTTTTGCGTCAGTCGCCTCTCTAAACTTGAATGCAGTTTGCATTTTTAGGCCAACCTGCATGCCTGCCCATTCTCCCGTCGCAACCCCCGCCAACTTGCCGTCACTGGATCATCTTGTGGAAGAGGTAGCCGTCGCCATCAACATCAATGGCATCAACCACGCGGTGATGATGGCGACCCCGGACGATCTCGACGACTTTGCCGTCGGCTTTCTGTTTGGTGAGGGGATCATCCGGCATAACCACGAAGTCCACGACATTGAGATCGCGCCAGCCGAGCAGGGGGTGGTGCTGGATGTGACCATTGCCAACCGCTCCCTGGCTGCTTTGGCTGAGAACAAGCGCCGGCTGACCGGGGTGACCGGCTGCGGCATCTGCGGCGTAGCGGCGGTGGAGCAGGCGCTGCCCGCATTGCCGGTGTTGCCGCTGACGCCGCCGCTGGATGGGGCCTTGCTGGCGGGGCTGCGTGCGCAGATCGCCCGGTGGCAGCTCAAGGGACAGCAACACGGCGCCCTGCATGCGGCGCTGGCGCTGGGTGCCGAGGGGCGGATCCTCCACTGCCGGGAAGATATCGGGCGCCACAATGCTCTAGACAAGCTGATCGGCCTGCTGCTGCGTCAGCAAAGTGCGTGCGACACCCTGGTGGTGACCAGCCGCTGCGGTAGCGAGCTGGTGCAAAAAGCCGCCCGCTTCGGTGCCCGTCATCTTATCTGTCTGGCATCGCCCAGCCAGCTGGCGGTCAGGTTGGCCCTCAAATACAACCTCAACGTCGTTCATATTCCCAAGTTTGATGCCCCGGTCAGCTATTCGAGCTGTCGCCCGGCGGATCCCATCGGAGAGTGCCATGAGTCATATTGAAAAGCCCGCCAAAGCCGGCGGTTTTTCGTCCCTGCAATCCACCATGAAACAGGTGCTGCGCAGCCAGAAGACCCGTCAGAACATCAAGAACCTGCTGAGGGTCAACCAGACCGATGGCTTCGATTGCCCGGGGTGTGCCTGGGGTGACAACGATCACGGCACCTTCCAGTTCTGTGAAAACGGCGCCAAGGCAGTGGCCTGGGAGTCCACCGGCAAGACGGTGGGGGCCGAGTTTTTCGCCGCCCATTCGGTGCGCCAGCTGGCCAGCCAGAGCGACTACTGGCTCGAGTATCAGGGGCGGCTGACCGAGCCGATGCGCTACAACCCGGCGACCGACCACTACGAGCCGGTGAGCTGGGACGACGCCTTCGCCCTGATCGCCGGCACCCTCAAGGGGCTGAATAGCCCGGACGAGGTGGAGTTTTACACCTCAGGGCGAGCCAGCAACGAAGCTTCCTACCTCTATCAGCTGTTTGGCCGCCTGTTTGGTACCAACAACTTCCCAGACTGCTCCAACATGTGCCACGAGGCGAGCGGGGTAGCGCTGATCCAATCGGTCGGCATCGGCAAGGGGACTGTGGTGCTGGATGACTTCGACCAGGCCGATGCGGTGTTCGTCTATGGCCAGAATCCGGGTACCAACCACCCGCGCATGATGAATGCCCTGCGTCAGGCGGCGCGTGGCGGCTGCAAGATCGTCAGCTTCAACAACTTGAAAGAGGTGGCCCTCGAGCGCTTCGCCAGCCCGCAGAGCCCGCTTGAACTGCTGACCCCGGCGGCCACCACCATCAGCCACCAATACCTGACGCCGAAACTGGGGGGCGATATGGCCGCCATCCGCGGCATGGCCAAGTACATCCTGGAAGAGGCGCCAGAGGCGGTGGATCGCGACTTTATCGCCCGCCACACCCACCACTTTGCCGAGTATGAGGCGCAGGTGCGTGCCACCGACTGGGCGGCGATCGAGCAGCAATCCGGCCTGACCCGCGCCGACATCGTGCAGGCGGCCCGGGTATTTGCCGTCAGCCAGCGCATTATCAGTTGCTGGGCCATGGGGGTGACCCAGCACCTGCACTCGGTTGATACCATTCGCGAAATCGTCAACCTGCACCTGATGCGTGGCCAGATTGGCAAGCCGGGGGCGGGGCTCTGTCCGGTACGGGGTCACAGCAACGTGCAGGGCAACCGTACCATGGGTATCAACGAAAAGCCCACCGCCGCCTTTATCGACCGGCTCGAGCGTCACCTGCAGGTGAGCCTGCCGCGGGCCCGCGGTCACAATGTTTACGAAGCGCTCAAGGCGCTGGACGAGGGCAAGAGCAAGGTGCTTATCTGCTTGGGCGGCAACCTGGCGGCAGCGGCGCCCGACACCGACTTCACCTACGGGGCGATGAAAAAGGCCGAGCTCAATGTGCAGATCAGCACCAAGCTCAACCGCAGCCATCTGCAGGTGGGTAAGGCTGCGCTGATCCTGCCCTGCCTCGGCCGTACCGAGCTCGATATCCAGCGCAGCGGCAACCAGAAGATCACGGTGGAGGACACCTTCAGCATGGTGCACGCCTCGACCGGCGCAGCCGAGCCGGTATCGCCCCTCTGCCTCTCCGAGACCGACATAGTCGCGCGGATGGCTCATGCCACCGTGGGCAGCGAGCGGGTCGACTGGCTGGCTCTGCGCGATGACTATGCCCGTATCCGTGATCTTATCGAGCAGACCATCGCCGGTTTTGCCGATTTCAATGCCCGCATCCAGCAGCCGTGCGGTTTTCATCTCGATAACTCCGCGGCGCTATTGACGTGGAATACCGCCAGTGGCAGCGCCGAGTTTCGTGCCAGCACCCTGCCGCAATCAGTGCTGCCGGAGTGTACCCGCCATGCCGAACAGATGGCGGATCAGCCGGTACTGCTGCTGCAGAGCCTGCGCTCTCACGATCAGTACAACACTACTATCTACGGCATGGATGACCGCTATCGCGGCATCAAGGGCCAGCGCAACGTGGTGTTCATGAACGAGGCGGATGCTCGCCAGCTTGGCTTTGCCGAAGGGGATCGGGTCGACATGGCGGCCATCTGCAACGATGGGCGCGAGCGCTGCGTGACGGGTTTTGTGGTGGTGCTCTACGAGATCCCGCGTGGCAACATCGCGGCCTACTATCCGGAGACGAACCCGCTAGTGCCTATCGACAGTATCGGCGCCGGTTCGTTTACCCCCACCTCCAAGTCCATTCCGGTGCTGGTGACAGCCTCCCGCCAGCCAGAGAACCTGTTGCTGGTCAAATAAAAGCGCTAACGCGACTGGCTGCGCTCACACAGCCTGCACAGTGAATGCGATGATGCCCCGGGTGGACTTTTCATCCGGGGCATTTTTTCAGGTCTGAAAGGGGTAGGGTTCGTTGATCATCAGGCAAAGAAAAAGCCCGTCACGCTGGTGACGGGCTTTTGCTGTTGGTACCCCGAGATGCCGTTGCCGGTTTGGGCCCTTGAACCGTCGGTTCAAGGCGGGGATCGGATCTGACCGCAGGCTTCTCGGTCGTGCCGAGCATGCGCAATAGCCAGAAGGCAGATCCCCTGTTTGGTATGAATATCGGCTCGGGGACTTGAACCGGCTGACAAACATCCCAGGGAATTTTAAAACGGTTTGCGATTAGGGCTGCTGCCCCTCTTCGCTGGAATCACCATATTGTCCATGCTCGATCAGGGCCGCTTCGATGGTGCGTTGCAGCATCTTGATCCGCTTGTCCATGGTCTCAGAGTATTGGTGGTTCTTCTCTTTTTCAAGGCAGAGCTCATGACAGAAATTGAGCGCCGCCATGATAGCCAATTGTTCGTTGCTGGAGACCTTGGAGCGTTGACGCAGGTCGATCAACTTGTCGGTCAGCTGCTCGGCGGCCTGGCGCAGGGCATCCTGCTGTCCCAAGGGACAGGATACCTTGTAGGGACGTCCCAAAATGACGATTTCTACGGCCTCTGTGCTCATGCCTTCCTCAATACGGCGGAGCTGATTTCCGCCTTTATCCACGTGGACAACTGGGCGGGACTATATAGCGCAGATGCATAAGTTTCAAGGCCTTGCTGGCTCTGCAAGAGGGAGAATGCTAGGATCCTGACCATTAATTCTGCAAATTTGACTGAACTTTGAGCGGATCCTCGATGAGCAAAACGAACCCCCTTAAATATGCGGCAGTGGCCGACATCATGGAACAACATGAGCTGATGGCCAGCGCAGTAGAGGCCCATGGTGTGATCTGCGGTCTGGTGTGCGGCGGTGTGGCACTGGACGACAAGAGTTGGCTGCCCCATTTCAACGATCTGGTGAACGACGGTTTCGGCCTGCCGGCCCCGGTGCGCCAGGTGATGACCGATCTTTATCACAATGTGGTCGAGAGCCTGATGGCCCAGAAGGGCGTCGAGCTGCTGCTGCCAAGTGATGATGCTCCCCTCGATGAGCGCATCGATTCGCTGGTGGACTGGTCACAGGCGTTTCTGGCCGGTTTCGGCGTGGTGCAGCAGGAGCTCTCCCGCGCATCGGAAGAGCTGCAGGAGATGATCCAGGATATCGCCAGCATCACTCAGGTCTCTGCCGAGTTCGATCAGGAAGATGACGAGAATGAAGCTTCCTTCCTGGTGCTCTACGAACACGTCAAACTGGGGGTCATGATGGCCTTCGAAGAGTTTGGCAAGCGCCCCGATACCCCGAGTGCACCGCCGACCCTTCATTGAGGTGCGGGTCAACGAGACCCTTACTGAATCTGCAAGAGCGCCTGATGGCGCTCTTTTTTATTCCCTTGTGGTGGCTAACCCTGTGAGGCGCAACCGGTTTTTTGCCGGTGACCTCGCATTCGGCCAGCGGCTTTGTGATAGCATGAGGCCACCTTTTTCACTTCTTCCTCTCTGCTTATGTCTCAATCTGATGTGCGACAGGTCGATGTCACCCTGGTCGGCGGTGGAATGAGCGGCGCCGTGCTGGCCCTCTCGCTGGCAGCCCTGCTTCGATCCGATGGCTCCCCCCTCGAGATCCTGCTGCTGGAGGCAAGCGTCCCCGAACAGCACACCCATTCAGGGTTCGACGCCCGCGCCATTGCGCTTTCGGCCGGTACCTGTGATGCGCTGTTGCGACGCGGACTCTGGCCGCTGTTTGCCCCCCATTGCGCCCCCATTACCCAGATCCATGTCTCGGATCGGGGCCACTTCGGTCAGGCTCGCCTGTCGGCTGCCGAATACGGTCTGCCTGCGCTGGGCCAGGTGATCGAGCTTGCATCCGCTGGCAAGGAGCTGCAACGGGCGATGGCGGCCTCTCCCAATATCCGGGTCTGTTGTCCGGCCCGGGTGAGCGAGATTGTGCCCGATGAGGAGAAGGTGACCCTCACCCTCGAGAGCGGTGAACAGATTGAGACCCGCCTGCTGGTGGCGGCAGACGGCGGCAACTCCTTTGTGCGTCAGCACTTCAAGTTGCCGGTGACCCGCCACGACTTTGAGCAGCACGCCATCATCGCCACGGTCAAAACGGCGCAAGACCCTGAGGGACGCGCCTTCGAGCGTTTTACCGAAGGGGGGCCGCTGGCCCTACTGCCGATGCAGGAGGGGCTCTCCTCGCTGGTGTGGAGCGTCGGGCAACATGAGGTGGATGAGCTGACGGCCCTCGATGAGGCGGCGTTTCTTGCCCGTCTGCAGCAGGCCTTTGGCTGGCGGCTTGGTCGCTTCGAGCGATGCGGCGTGCGTAACGTCTATCCGCTCATTCTGACCGCCTGCGACTACCCGCTGGCCCAGCGCACCGTGCTGGTTGGTAATGCCGCCCACGCCCTGCACCCGATTGCCGGACAGGGCTTCAACCTCGGGATGCGGGATCTCGACCTGCTTACCGGCGCCGTAGCCAAGGCGTTGGCAGAGGGGGAGGATATCGGCAGCTTCAAGGTACTGGGTGGCTACTGGCAGCAGCGTCAGCGCGATCAGGATCAGACCGTCTGGCTCACCTCTTCGCTGGCCCAGCTCTTCTCCAATGGTCACGATCCGCTGGTGGCGGGGCGCAATCTGGCGCTCACCCTGATGGGGCGATTCCCGTGCCTCAAGGTGCCGCTTGCCTCGCGCACCCTAGGCTTTGTCGCTGATGTGTGCGGCAACTAGCCAGCACTTGTTGAGTGGAACCTGTTGACCGGAAGATGGTGACCGCCATTCGTTGATCAAAACCTATTGAATAAAGAGGTGATGCCTGCGGGCGTCCCCTCGCTGGCCAGCCGGTCAGCCCAGAAAGGATGAGATGATGCAGATGCAAAATGTGGATGTGGTGATTGTCGGTGGCGGCATGGTGGGGCTGGGGCTCGCTGCGGCCTTGAAACATAGCGCCCTCAAGGTGCTGGTGGTGGAGGGGCAACTGCCCGATCCGCAGTTGGGGGAGGTGGCCGATAACCGGGTCAGCGCCCTGAGTCTGGCCAGCCAGCAGATCCTGCGCCATGTTGGCGCCTGGGACGGCATTGAAGCGCGCCGCCTGCAGGCCTACGACAAGATGGCGGTGTGGGAGCAGGACAGTTTTGGCCATATTGACTTCGATGCCGCCAGCCTGCGTCAGGCCAACCTCGGCCACATCGTCGAGAATCGGGTGATCCTGCTGGCGCTGCTTGAGGCGATTGAAGGTGCCAGCAATATCCAGTTGCTGACCCCCGCCAGAGCCAAGAGCCTGCAGAGCGGCCCGGCAGGCGCCCTGCTGCTCCTTGAAGATGGTCAGGCCATCTCGGCCAAACTGGTGGTGGCTGCCGATGGCGCCCACTCCTGGGTGCGCCGTCAGGCTGATATCCCGCTCACCAGTTGGGATTACGGCCACCACGCGCTGGTGGCGACGGTGCACTGCGCCGAACCCCATGAAGCTGTTGCTCGCCAGATCTTCACCCCGGATGGCCCGCTCGCCTTTTTGCCGCTGTGGCAGGAGAACCTCTGTTCCATCGTCTGGTCGCTGCCTGCGGCCCGCGCCGAGGCGCTCTGCACCTGTGACGACGAGCAGTTCAACCGCCAGCTCACCACCGCCTTCGATGCCCGCCTTGGTCTGTGCAAGGTGGAAGGGCCGCGCAGCGCTATTCCTCTTACCGCCCGCTATGCCCGCGACTTTGCCCGTGAGCGGCTGGTGCTGGTGGGGGATGCCGCCCATACCATCCACCCGCTGGCGGGGCAGGGGGTCAATCTCGGCCTGCTGGATGCTGCCGCGCTGGCGGAGCAGATCTTGCAAAATCATGCCGCGGGCGAGGATATCGGCCTGCTCGCCAACCTGCGCAGCTACGAGCGCTGGCGCAAGAGCGAGGCGGCTCGCATGCTGGCGGCGATGGAAGGGCTCAAGCGGCTGTTCAGCGGGGCCAACCCGCTCAAGAAGCTGGTGCGGGGCGTGGGATTGCGCGCGGCCAATCTGCTGACGCCCTTCAAGGAGGGGGTGATCCGCGCCGCCATGGGGCTGGAGGGAGAGTTGCCCGCATTGGCCCGTCCTGACTGGGCTGTTGCTGCGACCAAGGGCAGTGCCATGCAGGCCAAGGGTGAAAAAAACTAATATTACTCGCCGTTTTTGACAACAAAAGTAATCCGACAAGGCTGACGACCCGATTTGGGCGTCAGCCTTTAATTTTGCTCTGGAGCGAAACGTTTTTCTGCAAATTGTGACGAAACGGTAAAAATCAAAATTTAATCTCGCCTGAGTCGGCTTATGGCTGTTTTTATCACTGCATTTATCTTAGTGTCTGGGGTCAGTTTTACGAGAGGGGATTAGTTTTTTTTGAGCGGCACGCTCGCCTGCTTGTCATATAATCCGCTCCGTTCAAGGAATCCCTCTTGCCTGGCAAGGGCAGGAGCGAGCACACACTTTTGGATCCGGTCGCTTTTTGCTGTACGTAGTGCAGTCAGAGCGGTGGCACGGATCGCAAGGGTGGTCGCCAAAGCGAAAAGGCTTTTTGCTAAGGAAAGAATGCGATGATCCAGACTACTGTACTGCATCCCAAACACCTGGAAGCCGGCGCCAAGATGGTGGACTTCCACGGTTGGGAAATGCCCATCAACTACGGCTCCCAGCTGGAAGAGCACCACGCGGTGCGCAGCGATGCCGGTATGTTCGATGTCTCCCACATGACCATCGTCGATTTGACCGGCGAACGGGTTAAAGCCTTTCTGCAACACCTGCTGGCCAATGACGTGACCAAACTCACTGCCCCCGGCAAGGCCCTCTACAGCGGCATGCTCAATCCGGAAGGCGGCGTGATCGATGATCTCATCACCTATTACCTAACCGATACCTTCTACCGGCTGGTGGTCAACTCTGCTACCCGCGAGAAGGATCTGGCCTGGATCCGCCATCACGCCATCGATTTTGACATCACAGTGACCGAGCGTCCGGAGCTTGCGATGATTGCGGTGCAGGGCCCCAACGCCAAGGTCAAGGCTGCGGCCGTGCTGAGCGCCGCTCAGCGTACCGCCGTGGTGGGGATGAAACCCTTCTTCGGCGTGCAGGCTGGCGATCTCTTTATCGCCACTACCGGCTACACCGGCGAAGATGGTTATGAAATCGTAGTGCCGCAAGAGAAAGCCTGCGAGCTGTGGCAAGCGCTGCTAGATAACGGCGTGGCCCCGTGTGGTCTCGGTGCTCGCGATACCCTGCGCCTCGAGGCGGGGATGAACCTCTACGGTCAGGATATGGACGAGTCAATCTCTCCACTCGCCGCCAACATGGCCTGGACCATCGCCTGGGAGCCGAGCGATCGCAACTTTATCGGCCGCGACGTGCTGGAAGCACAGAAAGCGGCGGGCAACCAGCCCAAGCTGGTGGGGCTGGTGATGGAAGAGAAAGGGGTGCTGCGTGCCGGTATGCCGGTCACCTTCACTGCGGCAAACGGTGAGAAGCGAGAAGGTGTGATCACCTCCGGCTCCTTCTCGCCCACCCTGGGCTACAGCATCGCGCTGGCACGGGTGCCCCGCGATATCGGTGAATTGGCCGAGGTGGAGATCCGCAAGAAGCTGGTCACCGTGAAGGTCACCAAGCCCGCTTTCGTCCGTAACGGCCAGAAGCTGGTTTAATACCGTCTTGGGGGAGGGCAGTGCCTCCCCCATCCCTTTTCATATTCGTTTTTAAACGCGACTCAAAGATCAAAGGAAGCACAAATGAGCCATATCCCGAGCGAACTGAAATATGCCACTTCCCACGAGTGGATCCGTGTCGAAGCCAACGGTGAGGCCGTGGTCGGCATCACCGAGCACGCCCAGGAGCTGCTGGGTGACATGGTGTTTGTCGAGCTGCCGGAAGTGGGCAAGCAGGTGAGCGCCGGTGACGACTGCGCCGTGGCCGAGTCGGTCAAGGCGGCCTCCGACATCTACAGTCCGGTGAGCGGCGAGATCATTGCCGTCAACGAAGAGCTTGAGGGAAGCCCCGAGCTGGTCAACTCCGATCCCTACAGCGCTGGCTGGTTGTTCCGCATCAAGCTTGATGACGAGAGCGAGCTGGCCAACCTGCTGGATGCCGAGGGCTACCAGAACGTGGTGGACGAAGAGTAATGCCCCCGGGCCCTGCCAACACAGCAGGGCCCCTTTGTATGACAGCCAGCCGGGCAAGCACCGGCCGGTGGAAGGGTGAAGTCGCCCGCGCCTGCCGTTTGCCAGCCTAGGTGCCTAGGGGGCAAACGGGCCGGTGCGCAACAAGGCGATCCCCTCTTGATGCTGCCGCAGCATCTGGTGCCGCACCCTCTCTGCGGGACCCAGAACATGAGTGGAGTCGGTATCAACCGACGATCAGGAACATCAGGTCTTGGTTATCAGGATGTCATGCCAGGACTTATTTATCAGGAAATAGGGAAATGACCCAGTCACTGTTTGAACTCGAGCAAAAAACCGATTTTGTCCGCCGCCATATCGGCCCGGGCGAGGAAGAGCTGCGCCAGCTGCTGGCGACCGTTGGGGCCGAAAGCCTGGACGATTTGATTGAACAGACCGTGCCCGCCGCCATTCGCCTGCCGGGCCCGCTGGGGATCGGTGCCGGCATGACCGAGGTGGAAGCGCTGGCCAAGCTCAGAGGCTATGCCGCCCAGAACAAGATTGCCAAGAGCTATATCGGCATGGGCTATCACGATACCCATGTGCCCCATGTCATTTTGCGCAACGTGCTGGAAAATCCGGGCTGGTATACCGCCTACACTCCCTATCAGCCCGAGCTGGCACAGGGCCGTCTCGAAGCCCTGCTCAACTTCCAGCAGCTGACGCTGGATCTGACCGGCATGGATCTGGCGAGTGCCTCCCTGCTGGATGAAGCGACCGCCGCCGCCGAGGCGATGGCGCTGGCCAAACGGATGGCCAAGTCCAAATCCAACCTCTTCTTCGTGGCCGATGATGTGCACCCGCAGGTGATCGACGTGGTCAAGGAGCGTGCGGTTCACTTTGGTTTTGACGTGGCGGTTGGCGCTGCGAGCGATGCAGTGAGCGAAGAGGTGTTCGGTGCCCTGTTCCAGTACCCCACCACCACAGGTGAGGTGAAAGATCTGCGCGCCCTGATTGCCGCGGTACAGGCCCAGAAAGGGCTGGCCTGCGTCAGCGCCGACCTGCTCTCCCTGCTGCTGCTCAAATCCCCGGGCGAGCTGGGCGCCGATGTGGTGTTGGGCTCCGCCCAGCGCTTTGGTGTGCCCATGGGCTACGGTGGCCCCCACGCCGCCTTCTTCGCCACCCGCGATGCCTACAAACGTTCCATGCCGGGTCGCATTATCGGTGTCTCCAAGGATGCCCGCGGCAAGGCCGCGCTGCGTATGGCGATGCAGACCCGCGAGCAGCATATCCGCCGCGAGAAAGCGAATTCCAACATCTGTACCGCTCAGGTGCTGCTGGCCAACATGGCAAGCTTCTACGCCGTCTATCACGGCCCGGTGGGGCTGAAAACCATCGCCTCCCGCGTGCACCGTCTCACTACCATTCTGGCGCTTGGCCTCAAGGCCAAGGGGGTGGCCCTCAAGCATGCCAGCTGGTTCGATACCCTGACCGTGCAGACTACCGACAAGGCGGCGCTGATTGCCAAGGCCGAGGGGCTCGGCATCAACCTGCGCGCCGATCTGGATGGCTCGGTAGGGGTATCCCTCTCTGAAACCACCACTCGCGGCGATGTGGCCGAGTTGTTCGATCTCTTCCTTGGTCAAGGTCATGGGCTCGATATCGAGGCTCTCGACAAGGCGGCCCAGGCCCATCACGCTATCCCGCAGGATCTGCTGCGCACCGATGCCGTGCTGACCCACGAGGTGTTCAACAAGTACCACTCCGAAACCGAGATGCTGCGTTATATCCACCGTCTCGAAGCAAAAGATCTGGCGCTTAACTACGCCATGATTTCCCTGGGTTCTTGCACCATGAAGCTCAACGCCACCGCCGAGATGATCCCGGTGACCTGGCCCGAGTTCGGCAAGTTGCACCCGTTCGCCCCGCTGGCACAGGCCAAGGGCTACCAACTGCTGCTGGCCGACCTCGAAAACTGGCTGGTGAAAGTGACCGGTTACGATGCGGTCTGCATGCAGCCCAACTCAGGTGCGCAGGGCGAATACGCAGGTCTGCTCGCCATCAAGAAATATCACGAGTCTCGTGGTGAAGGGCATCGCGACATCTGCCTGATCCCAGCTTCTGCCCACGGTACCAACCCGGCCTCTGCCCAGATGGCGGGGCTCAAGGTGATCGTCACCGCCTGTGACAAGTCCGGCAACGTGGATCTCGACGACCTGCGCGCCAAGGCGGCCGAGGCGGGGGATCAACTCTCCTGTCTGATGGTGACCTACCCCTCCACCCACGGGGTGTATGAGGAGACCATCAAGGAGGTGTGCGACATCGTTCACCAGCACGGTGGTCAGGTCTATCTGGACGGTGCCAACATGAACGCGCAAGTCGGGTTGACTGCGCCGGGCTTTATCGGGGCAGACGTCTCTCACCTCAACCTGCACAAGACCTTCGCCATTCCTCACGGCGGTGGCGGCCCGGGCATGGGCCCCATCGGCGTGAAGAAGCATCTGGCACCGTTCGTGGCTGGTCATGCCGTGGTCAAGACCGACAAGGAGAGCCGTGACAATGGCGCCGTGTCGGCGGCACCGTTCGGTTCGGCCAGCATCCTGCCCATCAGCTGGATGTATATCGCCATGCTGGGTGACGAAGGGCTGAAGAAATCCACTCAGGTGGCCATCCTTAACGCCAACTATCTGGCCAAGAAGCTGGGTGACTCCTTCCCGGTGCTCTATTCCGGGCGCAACGGTCGGGTAGCCCACGAGTGCATTCTGGATATTCGTCCGCTGAAAGAAGCCTCCGGCATCAGCGAGATGGACGTGGCCAAGCGGCTGATGGACTACGGTTTCCACGCGCCGACCATGAGCTTCCCGGTAGCGGGCACCCTGATGGTCGAGCCGACCGAATCGGAATCCAAGCGCGAGCTGGATCGCTTCGTCGAGGCGATGACGTCCATCCGCGCCGAGATTGCCAAGGTGCAGGAGGGGCAGTGGAGCCTCGCCGACAACCCGCTGGTCCATGCGCCGCACACCCAGGACGACGTGATGGATGCAGAGTGGTCCCGTGGCTACAGCCGCGCCGAGGCGGTCTTCCCGTCCGACGCCGTGCGCGCCGCCAAGTTGTGGCCCTCTGTGAACCGCATCGACGACGTCTACGGCGATCGCAACCTGTTCTGCTCCTGTATCCCGACTGAGGATTACGCCAAGTAAGTGGCGTTTAGGTGCAACAGTTAAGCCGTATAAACAACAGGGCCACCCAAACGGGTGGCCCTTTTTATATGTCATCTGATTGCTGCTATCCAAACGTCCGGCTTAAGTCCTTGAGCTGGCTCGCTTTGCTCTGCAAATTGGCACTGGTTTCACTCACCTGATCGATTTTGAGGCTGTTATCGTGAGAGAGCGAGGATATCTGGTTGATATTGCGACTGATCTCCTCGATGACAGCTTGTTGCTCGGTGGCCGCGGCGGTGATCTGGTTGGAAAAATCAGAGACCTTGTCTATCTCGACCACAACCTGATTCAGGTTGCCGGTGCTTGCCCGGGTGGTGGCGAGGCAGGCGTTGGTTCTGGTCACATTGAGATGCATCATCTCTTTCCATCCCCCCAGGGTTTGCTGGATATGGCCAATGCTGTTCTGGATCTGCTCTGTCGCCTTGTGGGTTCTGGTCGACAGGCTGCGAACCTCGTCCGCCACCACTGCAAAGCCACGCCCCTGATCGCCTGCCCGTGCGGCTTCGATGGAGGCATTGAGCGCCAGCAGGTTGGTTTGATCCGCAATGCCGCGAATTTCGCTCATGATGGTGCCGATCCGCTCGGACTCGCTCGCCAGCTCAACGGCTGACTGAAAGGCTTGCTCCGCCTGGGTGGCCAGCGCAGACATCTCTTCTCCTGCTTCCGAAAGCTGGGTGCTGGTGGTGATGCAGTGGCTGCGGGCCTCTTCAATCTGGCTGTTGCTGTCTTGAATATTGCGGTTGATCTCCTCGGCGGCCGAAGCCATCTGGGTGACGGCGGTGGCAATCTGCTGGATCTGCGTGTCTTGCGAAGAGATATCCTGGCTGGCCAGCGAGGCGGAGCCGCGCAGGTCATTGGCCATGGCATTGAGCGAAGCTGTGGTGTCATCCACTCGGCCGAGTACGGTACGGATCTTCGCTTGCCCGAGCTTGATATGGAAATCTGCAATGCTGTGGGGGGCATCTCCCGAGAAGATAAGGCGGCTGATGCTGTCGTAATCCTGTTCGAGCTGCTGCAAGAATCGCGGTGTGAGGAAGAGAGGGTGGCGATTGAACCAGATGGCTGCCAAGAGGGGAATGATGACCCAGAGCGCCTGCAGCGGTGAGAGCAGCCAGACCGCGCTGATCACGCTGACGAGCAGCAGGGGGATGGTCATCATGGCCGGTGTGAGTTGACGCAGGCTCATGTGAATGGCAGAGCCGGTTTCACGGGCTTTAAGGGTTTTGTACATCTGGCTGGCACGCGCTTTGTGCTCTGCGGCGGGACGGCAGCGGACGGATTGGTAACCCACCATCTTGCCATCTTCATAAATCGGGGTGACATAGGCATCAACCCAATAATAACGACCATCTTTGCAGCGGTTTTTTACCATGCCTCGCCATGGTTTGCCTGCCTGCAGGTGGGCCCAGAGATCGGCAAACGCTGCCTTGGGCATGTCGGGGTGGCGCACCAGATTGTGATGCTGCCCCAACATCTCTTCCAGGCGATAGCCTGCCACCTGACAAAACGCCGGATTGGCGTAGGTGATGTCCCCTTTGAGGTCGGTCGTCGATACCAATTGGATATCGTCGGCAAATTCAACCTCGGTATCTGTGGTGTGAAGCGAGCTGGTTACCATGATCAGGCTCCGGTTTCGGCGTAACGGAATACTTCGTTTGAGTATGGCAGAGGATGTTCATTTATTGTGTTGTTGCATATTAACTCTTGTGCTACTGCGTGGGGACGGGATGGGTCTCACATTTTTACAGCACAGTTCGGCGAGGGGAGGCAGGCCAAGTAACATGGCGTGACTTATGGTTGTGCAGCGAGACAGGTAACGCAATGAAGTTGGATGCGATTTTATGGAATTATGACGGTACTCTGGTCAATTCGGTGCCGAAGAATATCGATATCACCAAGCAGATCCTGGCTGAGGTCGCCCCCCATCTGACCGGAGAACATCTGCCGCGCTATCTGCGCAGCGAAGCGGAGTATCACCATGCCAATCACGCCGCCAAGAACTGGCAGGCGCTCTATATGGATTACTACGGTTTGTCGCGGGACGAGATGGTGCTGGCTGGCAGTCTGTGGGCCAAGCATCAGGAGATGAACCGGACCGAGGTGCGGTTTTTTGCGGGGCTGGAGGCGGTGATTGACCATTTCTCTGCCATTCCCCACGGAATTTGTTCGCAAAACTCCCAAAAAAGCATTCGCCGGGTACTGGAGCTGCATGGCGTGAACAGCCTGTTCAAGGCTGTGGTCGGCTATGATGACGTGCCCGGACAGCAGCAAAAACCCCATCCTTACGGTGGCCTCAAATGTCTGGAGTCTATCTTCGGCCCAGCCAGGTGCCAGTCGCTGATCTATATCGGTGACCATGAAGCGGATGTGCAGTTTGCCCGTCATTTGCAGGGGGCGCTTGGCGAGCAGAGCCGTGTGATATCGGTGGCTGTCGCCTATAGCCGCGCGACCCCGGAGCGCTGGGAACACCAACCCGACCATATCGCCCGTGACGTCGAGGATCTGCTCCCCATCGTCGGGCAATATCTGTAACGCCGGTTGCAGATTGCCGTACGGAACATGCAAAACGCCGATCTGTTGATCGGCGTTTTGTCTATGGGATGCCTGATGGTTTCACACTCAGCTGGCTTAACACCTTTTCTGTTTAATGATGGGCGACTTAAAACAGCAGTTGCGTCAGGTAGCCCATCAGGATCGCCATGCCGAGGATCACGGTAAGGAAGGCCGCAATCATCGGGGTTCTGAACATGGATTTGAGCAGGATCACCTCGGTCAGGCTGGCGCCGGCACTGCCGATGATCAGCGCCATGACGGCGCCCATCCCCATCCCTTTGCCCAGCAGCACCGATGCCAGCGGGATTACGGCCTCGGAACGGATGTAGAGCGGGATCCCGACGATGGCGCTGAATGGAATGGCCAGCGGGTTGTCGGCGCCGGCATGGGCGGCGATCCACTCGGCCGGAATAAAACCGTAAATAAACGAGCCGATGAGCACCCCCAGCAGCAGGAAGGGCAATACCGCTTTGAACTGCTGCCAGGCATCGATGCGAGCTTTGACCCAGGCGGTGGGGAGCTGTGGTGCTCTGGTCAGGGCTGCCGTGCCATCGCCGCAGCAGGAGAGAGTGGCCTGTTCTGCCATCTCTGGTTGCGGTGCCGGGAAGCACGCTGTCCCGTTGAGGGGGTTGATTGCACGAATGGCGCTGCGTTGGTTGTCACTGCAATGTGCTTGAGTGGTGGCGCGGGTCGCCGGGCCACAGCCACTACCGCAAGAGGGGGTGGCCTCTTTGGGGTCGATGACATGGCGCTCGAATCCCAATCTGTCGAGCAGCATGCTCGCCATGACGGAGACGCTGGCGGCGATCACGGCGTAGAGCAGGGTCACTTTCCAGCCGAAGGTGGCCCACATCAAGCCGACGATGATGGGGTTCAGCAGTGGCGAAATAAACAGGAAGGTGAGGGTGGGGCCAAAGCCAGCCTTGGCCGAGAGCAATCCTCTTAGCATGGGGATGGTGGAGCAGCTGCAAAAGGGGGTGACGGCACCGAGCAGGGCCGAGAGCAGATAGCCCTTGCCATGGCGCGCGCCCAGCATCCGCTGGATCTTCTCGTCGGGGATCTTCTGACGGATCAGGCTGACCCCGGCGCTAATGACCAGAAACAGAACCGACAGCTCGACAGCCAGAAACAGGAACATCTGGGCTGCATCGGTCAGCATGGTTAACCACTCATTCATTGTCGTATCCTCACTTAGTTTCTATATTTCCAAAATAATCGAAATGAATGGCCGGTCAAGATATTTCTGGTATTATCGAAATATCAAATTTGTGGAGGGCGCAGAGATGCAACTGGAAGAGGTCGCCAAGGCATTGAAAGAGCTGGGGCATCCGACCCGGCTGTTTATCTTCAAGCATCTGGTCAAGGCGGGAGAGCAGGGGCTGCCGGTGGGTGAGCTGCAAAAGCAGCTGGCGATCCCCGCTTCCACCCTCAGCCACCATATCGCGGCGCTGGTCTCGGTGGGGCTGGTGAAGCAAAACCGGGAGAGTCGCACCCTGCTTTGCGTCTCTCAATACGCGGTGTTGGAGGAGATCATCGCCTTTTTCCGCGATGAGTGTTGCATCAACAGCCCGGAGCATCGGCAAGATCAAGGGCAAGAGCTGCCTTCCTGAGGGCTATGGTTGCTAGTAGTGCTGCGCGCAATAAAAAAACGCCGATCATCCGATCGGCGTTTTGCATTGTTTTTCTCAGCTACGGGCATTAACCCAGATTGGCTGCGACCTTGCTTTGAGCTTGTCCTTTGCGCTTGATGACAAAGCCAATGCCCAGTACCACCAGCCAGGCTGGGATCAGTTCGACCGAGATGCGGAAATCGGGGGTCATATACATGATCACCAGGATGCCAGCCATAAAGGCGAGGCAGAGATAGTTGCCGAAGGGATACCAGAACGCCTTGAACTTGGGCTGGACGCCTTCTGCGACCTTGGCCTTGCGGAACTTGAGGTGCGCGAGGCTGATCATCGCCCAGTTGATCACCAGTGCGGAGACCACCAGCGCCATCAGTAGACCGAAGGCTTTGCCCGGCATCAGGTAGTTGATCAGCACGCAGAGCAGGGTGGCGATGGCCGAGACCGAGAGGGCAACCAGCGGCACGCCGCTCTTGTTGGTCTTGAGCAGGGCTTTCGGGCCGTTGCCCTGTTTGGCCAGACCGAACAGCATCCGGCTGTTGCAGTAGACGCAGCTGTTGTAGACCGACAGTGCCGCCGTCAGCACCACGATGTTGAGCACGGTGGCGACCAGATTGCTGTCCAGAGCGTGGAAAATCATCACGAACGGGCTGCCGCCTTCCACCACTTTACCCCAGGGGTAGAGGGACATCAGGATAGCCAGGGCGCCGATGTAGAAGATGAGGATACGGTAGATCACCTGATTGGTGGCCTTGGGAATGCTCTTCTCGGGATTGTCCGCTTCGGCGGCGGTAATACCGACCAGCTCCAGACCGCCAAAGGAGAACATGATCACCGCCATCGCCATCACCAGACCGCTGATGCCGTTGGGGAAGAAGCCCCCTTGTGCCCACAGGTTGGTGACGCTTGCCTCGGGTCCGCCGGCACCGGAGAGGAGCAGATAGCCGCCAAAGCCAATCATGCCGATGATGGCGACCACCTTGATGATGGCGAACCAGAACTCCATTTCGCCAAACGCTTTGACGTTGGAGAGGTTGATGGCGTTGATCAGCACGAAGAAGAAGGCTGCCGACATCCAGGTCGGGATCTCGGGCCACCAGTACTGGACATAGATGCCCACCGCGGTCAGCTCGGCCATGCTCACCAGCACGTAGAGCACCCAGTAGTTCCAGCCGGACGCAAAACCGGCAAACTCACCCCAGTATTTGTAGGCAAAGTGGCTGAAGGAGCCGGCTACCGGCTCTTCCACCACCATTTCACCGAGCTGGCGCATGATCAGGAAGGCGATAAAGCCGCCGATGGCATACCCCAGCAGGACTGAGGGGCCTGCCATCTTGATGGTTTGGGCAATGCCCAGAAAGAGGCCGGTGCCGATGGCGCCGCCCAAAGCAATCAACTGAATGTGGCGGTTTTTAAGGCCGCGCTTCAGCTCCTCACCGTCTTGTTTCAAATCCATGGGTCTGTCCTTACGTCTCTGTTGTCTCTGGTCGGTGTTGGGCTCATCCTGAGCAGGCCGCAGTGCGTAGCCAAAACCTGACGAAAGCTGTATTTATTTCGTTACACCATGCCATTTGCAATTTTTAGTGTTGGCTGGCAACCGAAGCAGAATAGTGATAATCCGCCATGAATGCACCTGTTTTCCATCTCTAATGGCCGTGTTTTGTACCAAAGGCAGCTTTTTCATGATCTGCAGAGGCTTCTTGGTAGTTTTTGGCTAATGTTTGTGCAATCGAATTCTGTTTGATTGACATTTTGTCTTGTTGGTGTGCTTTTGTGGTGCCAAGCCACAAATGGATGCAAATGATGCCAAACAAGCGAGAGTACAGGGAAGAGTGCAGGGAGTTGGAGTACAGAAAGCGCGAAAGCGTGCTGCAACAAGGGGTTGCCCGGGGTGTACAGGTGGCGCTCTGGTTAGGGATTGCCGCCAGTCCGCTGTTGTTGCTGGTGGCCGCGATTATGTTGCTGGGTTGGCTGTTACTCGGTGATCAGGAGTTGCTGCACTACTGGCAGTCGCTGTTGCTGGCGGGTGGGGTAACGGGGGCGCTCGTTGGCGGCTGGCTGGCGGAGCGGGTTCGCCTGCGCTACGGTTTGCTGGCCTTCTATGCCCGGTTGATGAACAACCCTGAGCTCAATCGTTAGTTAACGCTGGCTGTTTGCCGAGCGCAGCAGAACGGAATCGAATAGCGGCTAACTGGCAGCGGGTGACAAGGGCACAACGCCAAGGTCGACAAGAAGAGGGATAAGCATTTGTGGTGCTTATCCCTTTTTTACCCACGCTTTTCACTGTCATCTATGTGAATTGCAGTTCGCCACAGCTGACTTTCGCCGCGACACTGTAATTTTTATCTTTTGTTGATGCCGATAGCTGTCAAGCTGGCTTAACAGAGCTGACGGCGCAGACCGGTTGCCTCGAGGACCTTGGCGCTGATCTCCTCCACCGAGTGGGAGCTGGTATCCAGGAAGCGTATCGCCTCCTGGCGAAACAGTCGCTCCACGCAGGCCAGCTCCTGCTCGCACTGTTCGATGGAGGAGTAGCGGCTGTTTGCACGGCGCTGGTTACGGATCTCGTGCAGCCGCTGCGGCGCTATGGTGAGGCCAAACAGCTTGTGACGGTTGGCCTTGAGGGGGGCGGGCAGCTCCAGCATCCCCATGTCCTGCTCGATAAAGGGGTAGTTGGCGGCGCGAATGCCAAACTGCAGCGCCAGATAGAGGCTGGTGGGGGTCTTGCCGCAGCGGGAGACCCCGATCAGGATGATGTCCGCCTCATCGTACTCTTTGGTGGTGATGCCATCGTCGTTGGCCAGCGCAAAGTTGACCGCCTCGATGCGATCGTCATAGAGCTTGCGATTCTCCATACCGTGGGTGCGGTGGAGGCGGGGCTCGGCTTTTACCCCCAGCTCCTGCTCCAGCGGGCTGACGAAGGTATTGAGAAAGTCGTGGCCGCACGCCTCCGATTTCAGTACCTCTTCCCGTACCAGCGGGTCGACAATGGTGTGAAACAGGATGGGGCGTACCCCGGTCTGGCGAAACTGCTCGTCGATCCGCATCCGTACCTGACGGGCTTTCTCCAGTGTCTCCACAAAGGGGATAGTGATCTGCTCGAAGGCCAGCGGAAACTGGCTCAATACCGCGTGACCGAACACTTCGGCGGTGATGGCGGTTCCGTCTGAAACATAAAATACGGTGTGCACGTAGGGCTCCTGTGATACCGCGGGTGGGGTCGCATGGGGTAAGGGGTGAGAAGTATCTCCCGAAACCATACCAGTTTTGTCAACCGGTCTGCTGTGCCCAAGTTGTGAAGTGGCTTGCAAACCTGAATCGTTATCTTTTTGTGTCGCCATTGTAGAATGTTTCGGTCATTCGACCATCCCCAACGCTTGCTCGGGGATTTTTTTGAAAATCAATAGAAAACGTTTTCATGGTCGTTGGCAACAAAAGAAACAGACAATAACGCACCTGACTTACCCATAACCTCATCGATTAAATCGGGCGCACGAGGTGCTATGGCATCGGTGCCCACCAACCTGGAGACATCCAAGTGCAACAGTACGTGCTCTGGTACGAACAACTCGGAATGCAGGACGTAGAACGAGTTGGCGGCAAGAACGCATCCCTTGGCGAGATGATCAGCAACCTCTCTGGAGCCGGCGTATCCGTGCCGGGGGGCTTTGCCACCACCGCCTTTGCGTTTAACGAGTTTCTGGAGTCAAGCGGCCTCAACGGCAAGATCCACCATCTGCTCGACAATCTCGACGTGGACGATATCGCCGCCCTCAACCGGGCCGGTCAGCAGATCCGCGACTGGGTGATCGAAGCCCCGTTCCAGCCCGAGCTGGAGCAGGCTATCCGGGTTGCCTATGAAAAGTTGAGTGCCGGTGTCGAGGCCTCGTTTGCGGTGCGCTCCTCCGCCACCGCCGAGGATATGCCGGACGCCTCCTTTGCCGGTCAGCAGGAGACCTTCCTCAACGTACGTGGCATCGATGCCGTCATGACGGCGGTCAAGCATGTGTTTGCTTCCCTGTTCAACGATCGCGCTATCTCCTATCGGGTGCATCAGGGCTATGACCACAAGGGTGTTGCCCTCTCGGCCGGGGTACAGCGGATGGTGCGCTCGGATCTCGCCGCCTCCGGCGTCATGTTTACTCTGGATACCGAGTCCGGCTTCAACGACGTGGTCTTTATCACAGGAGCCCATGGTCTTGGCGAGATGGTGGTGCAGGGCGCGGTCAACCCGGATGAATTCTATGTGCACAAGCCAACTCTCAAGGGGGGCCGCCCGGCGGTGGTACGCAAGACCCTTGGCTCCAAGCTTATCAAGATGACTTACTCTGAAGATGCTGCTCACGGCCGTCAGGTGAAGATTGTCGACACCAATGAGGCCGAGCGTAGCCGCTTCTGCATCACCGATGAGGAGGTGATGGCGCTGGCGAAACAGGCCCTCATCATTGAGCAGCACTATGGCCGCCCGATGGACATCGAGTGGGCCAAGGATGGTCAGGATGGCCAACTCTATATCGTGCAGGCGCGCCCGGAAACCGTGCGCAGCCGCCAGGAGGCCAACACCCTCGAACGTTTTGCCCTCAAGCAAGCAGGCAAGGTGTTGATCGAGGGGCGGGCCATCGGCCACAAGATTGGCGCGGGTCCGGCGCGGGTCATCTCTTCCATCAGCCAGATGGACGAAGTGCAGCCCGGCGATGTGCTGGTCACCGACATGACCGACCCGGACTGGGAGCCCATCATGAAGCGGGCCTCCGCCATCGTCACCAACCGGGGGGGGCGCACCTGTCACGCCGCCATTATCGCCCGTGAGCTGGGCATTCCGGCAGTGGTGGGCTGTGGCAACGCTACGGATCATATTCAGCCGGGCCAGCGGATCACCGTTTCCTGCGCGGAAGGGGATACCGGTTTTATCTATGACGGCGAGCTGGACTTCGATGTGGCGGTGACCGAGGTGGGCAATATGCCGCGCCTGCCCATCAAGATCATGATGAACGTCGGCAACCCGGACCGAGCTTTCGACTTTGCCCAGTTGCCCAATGCAGGGGTTGGGCTGGCGCGCCTTGAATTCATCATCAACCGGATGATCGGCGTGCACCCCAAGGCCTTGCTGGAGTTTGACCAGCAAACCCCAGAGCTGCAGGCCACCATCGGCAAGATGATCGCCGGTTACGACAGCCCGCGGGAGTTCTATGTGGCCAAGCTGACCGAGGGGATCGCCACTCTGGGGGCCGCCTTCTGGCCGGAGCGGGTGATCGTGCGGATGTCAGACTTCAAGTCCAACGAGTACGCCAATCTGGTGGGCGGTCGTGGCTACGAGCCCCACGAGGAGAACCCGATGATCGGTTTTCGTGGCGCATCCCGCTACATCGCCGACAGCTTCCGCCCCTGCTTTGCCCTCGAGTGCGAGGCGATCAAGCGGGTGCGCGATGTGATGGGATTGACCAACGTCGAGGTGATGATCCCCTTCGTGCGCACTGTGGGCGAGGCGGAGCAGGTGATCGACATCCTGGCCGAGAACGGTCTGCGCCGCGGCGAGCGGGGGCTCAAGGTGATCATGATGTGCGAGATCCCAAGCAACGCCCTCTTGGCAGACAAGTTCCTCGAGCACGTGGACGGCTTCTCCATCGGCTCCAATGACATGACCCAGCTCACTCTTGGGCTAGATCGGGATTCCGGGCTCATCGCCCATCTGTTCGACGAGCGCAACGAGGCGGTCAAGGCGCTGCTGTCGATGGCGATTCAGGCAGCGCGCAAGGCGGGCAAGTACGTGGGGATCTGTGGCCAAGGCCCATCCGATCATCCGGACTTTGCCGCCTGGCTGGTGGCGCAGGGGATCGACTCGGTGTCTCTCAACCCCGATACCGTGGTCGATACCTGGCTCTATTTGGCGGAGCAGCATGGCGCCAAGTAAGTCACTATCAAAATGAGCAGCAGAAAGGGGGCCATGATGGCCCCCTTTGTTATTTGTCTGTCGCGACCTATTTCGGCTGCTGTTCGGCCCCCGACAGCTCGATCTGCACATTCACCCCTTCGTTCTTGAGCTTGGTGGCGATGGCGTTGAGATCGGTGCCCGGTTTGGCCTCCAGCAGGGCGATACCACCACTGCTCTGTTTGAAGTTCAGGCTGTGGCGAGTCGCCAGCGCCTTGGCGGTGGCATCGTCAGCTTCCACCAGCAGGGTGCCGCTTACCGTCAGCTCCGGGCTGGCGGCCCCTTGCATCAACACGTCACCGCGGCGCAGGGTCTGTTGCGAGACCTTGCTGTCAAGGCTGCGGGCGACCCGCTTCTTGCTGCCATTGTCAGGAATGAGGTAGGTCTGGCCGTTCACCTCTATGGTGCTGTACTGCTTGCCATCCATGGTGATGGACTCCTGGGCGCAGAGCTGCCCCGAGAGGGGGGCCAGCAGGGTTGCCAGAAGCAAGGTAACAGGTTTGTTCATGGTAATACTCCTAGCGTGTTAGCTGCGGTTGGCATCGTGACCCAGGACCCGCAGGGACCATGAGATCAGCTTGCCCGGTTGGCGATTGTTGCGCTCGGTCAGGGTGGTACGCTCACGGGTCTCGCGATTGAGCAGAGAGACCTGACGGGTACCGTTGGCAACGTCGGTCACTTCCAGTCGCCATGTGCCTTGCGCCGATTCGCCGTAGAACTTGTTGGATAGCATCCGCATGTCGCGCAATCCCTTGGTTCGCACAAAGCCCAGCTGCTGCTGGTCGAGAGATTGGCCGACCAGGCTGTTGAAGGGGCTCAGCAGGATGCTACGGGTGCCAGCGGGGGAGACCAGTTCGATCAGCAGATCGGGCAGACGCTGGTGATCCAAGCTGACCATCACCTGAACCGCTTCTACCGTCAATGGTGTCGCGATGCGGGTTGTCGAGCTGGTCGGGCTGTTGCCCACATCCGCAATGGCGGCGGCACTGCCGGTGACATTGATCTTCTGCCACGGCAGTTGCACCAGCGGGGGGAGGGGTTGGTGATTGGCTGCCAGCTCAAGGGCCTTGTTGACGTCGATCAGACCAAAACCGTAAGTCGGGTTGAACCACATGCTGGCGGCATTGCGTTCCCACCCTTCCAGCCCTTTCACATCACGCACCTTGCCGGTGCTGCTGGTGTAGCTGACCATCACAGGTTTCTGTGTGGCATCGACCCGGGTTGCGCTGCGCGCCAGCAGATCCCGCAGGTCACGTACCGACAGGTCCGGGTAGGCGGACATGAGCAGCGCCATGGCGCCGGAGGTGCTGGGGGTGGCGGAGGAGGTGCCGTTCATCACGCCGTTGTAGTCGCAGCTGGCATCCAGTTGCGGGTTGCCGTGCAGCCGGTTGGTGCTGGGATCGTCGGTGCGGTTGTAACCCATGTCGCAGCCGGGCAGATCCGTGGTCACCATCGCCGGAGCGTCGGTACCGTACTCGCCGCCGGTCGCGCTCAGGAAGATGTTGCTGCCGACGCTGGAGTAGGAGGATCTGACGCCATCGGCGTTGAGCGCGCTCACCACCAGGTTCCAGAAGTTGCTGTTGGAGGGATCGAGGTTGCTGTTTTCAAACGGCAATTTGGGGCCATTGCCGGTGCGGTTAAGCACATAGCCGCCCGCCGCTATCTTGTTGAAGCCGTTGCCGGCGGCCTTGATATAGGCCGCGCCCTGCGCCTTGAGGGTCTGCTGTTCAAACAGGCGATCAAGTTGGGATTGATCCAGAGAGTTGGCTGAGCGGGGATCCACCACACTCATGCCGTAGCTCTGGTTGAACACCTGGTTGTCGCGGCTGGCATCGCTGTCGCCAAGGGCGTAGAGCCAATCTTTCTGCAACTGCTGGCTGTTGTCATCCAGCAGGTTGAACCCCTGCAGCTGGGCTCGCGGGGCAATTCCCTTGGTACCGATGGCGTTGTCTACCGCCGCAATAATGCCGGAGACCGAGGTGCCGTGGGCCGTATCCGGATCGGTCGGTGTCGGGTCATCGCTGCCGGTTACCACGTTTTTCGAACCCGGACGCACGTTCTCCGCCAGATCCGGGTGGGCGATGGCCAGACCATCATCCACCACGGCCACATTGACTCCCTGGCCCAGCACGCCGGTGCGATGAGCCCACCAGAGGTTGAGATCATTGCCCGCTATACCGCCACGGGCGCTGAATCCATCCTGGCCGCTGTTGAGCAGATACCACTGTTGCTCCTGCAGGGGATTGGCACCTGGCAGGCAGCGCTCGGTGCTGCTGCGTCCGATATCCATGCCGCTCTCCTTGCCGGTGAGCGGCGCACAACCTTCATTTGCCTGAACGAGCGCACTGGGCAGGGTCGACAGCAGTGCTGTGATCGCCAGTGCTAACGATGTTTGCTTCATTATTTTTTTAACTCCATCTTGGATCGCACCATCCTGAGTGCGACGGAAATCTATACACGGGTGGTAGGGGTTCAAAAAGAGCCATTTTCAAAAAACGCAATGAGGTTCAAAGAAATCCGATCTGGTTTGTGGTAGGTATTCCAATGACGCTGGTTATGTGTTTTATTGAGAATGGTTCTCACTGCTCACTACTGATCTTTTTATCTGTAACTCACTCCTCTCGCGACTCTCCTTCGCCGCAGCCATCTCGATTCGGGGCAATCCCGAGGGGAGCTCGTGCGCTCTTGAACGTGAGTGGCATGGTTGTATGTGCCAACGTGAGTACAGCTATGCATTCGGGGGTGACAGCAAGGGTGATGAGGTGGAACCAGCGGTTTATTGCTTGGCGGCAGTGGATGGCTGGATTGCTGCGGTTTGAGGGGCTTAATCTCTGAGAGCCACCCCGCCGCAGTCCCATAGCTTGATGCGTACCTGACAGGGAGTCTCTATGTCGTTTCGTTCCTTCTTATCTTCTCCTTTGACTGCTTCCTTGCGCGTCACTGCTGGCGCCAGCACCTTTATTGCCGCGATGGCGGTCGGGAGCCTCTCTTTTTCCGCGGTTGCCGCCGATGCGTCCTTGCCGACCAAACAGGAGATTGTGATTGGTACCACGGTGGGGGATTTTGCCGACATGGTGACCGACTCCATCAAGCCGCAGCTGGAGGCCAAGGGGTATAAGGTCAAGCTGGTGGAGTTCACCGACTATGTGACCCCCAATATTGCTCTGGCTGACGGATCACTGGATGTGAACTGCTTCCAGCACAAACCTTATCTGGAGAGTTTTGCCAAAGATCGCGGCTTGTCGCTGGCACCCATTACCCAGGTGCCAACTGGCCCGATGGGGCTCTACTCCGGCAAGCTGGCGGCACTCGACAAGGTGCAAGAGGGGAGCACGGTGGCCATCCCCAACGATCCCACCAATCAGGCGCGGGCGCTGTTGATGCTACAGGATCTTGGTTGGCTCACTCTCAAGGAGGGGATAAACCCGCTAAAAGCGAGCGAGTTTGATGTGGTGAACAATCCGCACAATCTCAAGCTGGTACTGCTGGAAGCCGCGCAGTTGCCCCGCTCGCGCGAGGATGTGGACTTCTCGGTGATCAACGGTAATTTTGCCGCCTCCAGCGGAATCCCGTTCAGTGAAGGACTGTTTCTGGAGCGCAGCTACGATTTTATCAACTGGGTGGTGGTGAAAAGCGCAGATGCGGAGCAGCCGTTTGCCAAAGATGTGGCGGCGGCCTACAACTCGGCGGCTTTCAAAGCCTATGCAACCAAGCGTTTCGTCGGCTACAAGTACCCGCAAGGGTGGGGTGGCTAACAGTCGTGAACGTGGCACGGCTATACAACGAAAAACGCCCCGAATTCGGGGCGTTTTTTATGGTAGCAAGCCATCAACGGGCGCTTCACTGGTTGCGATAGAAGCGGTTCAGCTCGTTCATCACCTGGATCATGGCGCCCATATCCGGGGTGCCGTGCTTGATCGGGCGATAGCTGTTGCGCTCCAGCAGTTCGAAGTCACCCTGCTTGTTGAAGTGGGTGATGGTGTCCCCTTCATAGATGGCGAAGTCGTTCTGATCCCCGGCCAGCAGCCAGTTGCGCGGGCTGGTATCAAACAGCGAGCGGCCAACGCTGTAATCGCGCGCCGGATTGCGCACGCCCAGCATCCCCTGCATCAGGGTCGGCGCCAGATCGAAATGGCTGCTCGGTTGTTCCCGAACGTCACTGCCGCGCCCCGGCCAGGCCAGTACCAGCGGTACCTGCACCTGATAGGGTGAGTAGTTGCTGCCTGCGCCCCAGCTGTTGCTGCGGGTGTCGTTGAACTCCTGACCATGGTTGGAGGTGATGACGACGATGGTGTTGCTGTCCATCCCCTGCGACTGCAATTTGGTCAGCATCTGCTCAAGCAACTGGTCGGTATAGAAGACCGAGTTCTTGTAGCGGTTCTCCAGTTTTTGCAGGTTCTCCGCCCGATAGGCGGTCGCCGGATTGAAGTTGGCAAGCTCCGGTTGGAACGGCCCCTTCATGGTGGCGGGTAACTGGTAGTCGCCTGGGCTCGAGAGATAGACCAGCGAGAACCAGGGGCGCTCGGGAGAGCGCTTCTCCAGCCACTGTTGCCAGTCGGTCAGCAGCTTGCCATCGTCACTCTGCTCGGAGACAAACACCTGTTTGCGCAGACCGGCGAGGATGCTCTTGCGATACTTCTGGGCATCTTCCATCGTGCCGAACAGCCCGAACTGGTAATCCTGGCGCAGCATCTCGTCGAACAGCACCGGCGGACGCTTGTCGCTGCTGATGTCCTTGTAGTAGTGGCCGGGCAACCCGTAGAAGAGGCTGAACATCCCCATCAGATCGTCGTTGCCACCACTCAGGTGATTGCGGAACGTCAGATGCTGATCCGCATAGCGCTGCAGATTGGGCATGTTGATGTTGTTGAGCATGTCAAAACGCAATGAGTCGACCACCACAATCAGCAGATTGTTGTGGGTCAGGGGGGCGTTGACGTTGAGCGGGCGCAGCGGGTAATGCATCCGGCTGTCGCTGTTATCCCCTTGGGAGGCCGCCTGCTTCTCGTACTGATCCAGATCCAGCCAGCCATGTTTGGCCAGGAAGGAGCGGGCCGTCATGGGGTAGGAGAGGGGGAAGTTGGCTCTCTGCATGGTGATCGGCTGATAGAGGGTCGCATCGGCCCAGCTGTTGACCACGTGGGTCAGAATAAAGCAGATCAGCAGGGCCAGCCCCACCTGATTGCCGTACTGGCGGCGCTTGCGCTTGTTGATCTTGCGCCAGACATAGGCCGACAGCAGCAGTTGCAGCAGGAAGATGGTGGGCACGGCAACGAAGATGATGCTCCAGATTGAGCCCTCTTCGGTTTGCGCCTGATCCAGCAGCAACTGCCATACCTGACTGTTGAGGTGGAACTTGAACAGCCGGAATACCTGGGTGTCGATCAGCAGCAGCACCAGCGCCAGGGTAGCGATGATGGCCGAGATGAACCGCAACGACTTCTCCTTGGGCAGCACGAAGCTGAGTGGGAAGATCGTCAACAGGTAGGTGACAAAACTCAGAAACGAGAAGTGGCCAATCCAGCTTACAACGAGATAGATCACGCCAAGCGTGGTCGATGGCCAGCTGATGGCACCCAGATAACGGGTGGCGATGAGCATGGCCAGAATAATGTTGAAGAAGGAGAACCAATGCCCCCAGGTGATCAGGCGAGAGACATTATCACGATAGGGGTTACCGGTTTCGACCATAGTGATCCATCTGCGTTGAGAAACGTCAAATCAACAGAGTCGGGGACTCAGTGTGCGTCGTGGCGATTATCGACCGATGCGGTCAGGGCCTGGACAAACTTTTCAGTGATGGCCTGGCGCTGGGCTGGTGCCATACCGTTGATGATATTGGTGGTCAGATTGCCAAGCACCATAAGGCTGAGATCTACCGGCGCTTTATGCTTTTCCAGCGCGGTGATCAGGTCGTTCATCAGGGCGTCAAATTGCTCGTTATTGTACTTTGATACGATAGGCATAATCTTCAGTTCATCTCGGTTCAAAGCGCCTTATAATACTTCACCCTTTCGGCTAACACTATGGCTTTGTGACATGAGTCTCGATATCGACAAGATCATTCTTCACTCCTTGCGCCAGGGCGGCGATGGTCAACCCCACGCCGATACCCGCAGCCAGACCCTGCCCCCTGATGAGGCGGTACAGGGACTGATGGCGGAACTGCATCGGATCTACAACGGCAAGGGAGGCAAGGGCTTTGGCTTCTTTGCTGACCCCGAGGCCTCCGTCGCCGAGCTGGCCGACGGTGAAGAGGCTCCCAAGCAGCCTTCACCCGCGTTTCGTATCGCCCTCGAACAGCTGCTCGACGAGCAGACCGAATTCGTTCCCTTCTCGGTCACCGTGACCCAGATGCTGGTCAAGCAGCTGGTGGAGCACGCCCTCGATGAGCAGGGGGTGCTGCTGTTTGCCAAATATAACTACGTCGGGGTCGATTATCTGCTGATTGCCCTGCTGGAGGGCAAGGAGAGCGTCACCGTCAGCGAAGCGCTGGAATTGCGTCATATCCAGTATCTGGATATCGGCAAACTCAATCTGGTGGCCCGCATTGATTTGACCGAATGGAAAACCCAACCTGATTCGCGCCGCTATATCACCTTCAGCAAGGGGCGCATTGGTCGCAAACTGGGCGACTTCTTTATGGATCTGCTGGGTGCCCGCGAGGGCATGGATGCCAAGGTACAAAATAAAGGCTTGCTGCAGGCGGTCGAAGATTATTGCGACAGTCGTCAGCTCGAACCGACCGAGCGCAATGACTATAAAAAGCAGGTCTTCAAATATTGCACCGAACAGGCGAGTGCCGGTGAAGAGATCGAAATCAAGGAGCTGTCTGCAGAATTGCCCGGTGACGGTGATCTCGATTTTTACAGCTTTATTGGTCAGGAGTATGAGCTGGAAGAGCGCTTCCCGGCAGATCGCTCTACCTTGCGTGGTTTGACCAAGTTTGTTGGCTCCGGCGGCGGTCTGACTCTGAGCTTTGAGCAGAAGTTGTTGAACAGCCGGATCTTTTACGACCCCCAGACCGACACCCTGACCATCAAGGGTGTGCCGCCCAATCTTAAGGATCAGCTGCTGCGCCAGTCGTAGTCATGCTCCCGAGTGTGATCAACTCGTCATTTCTCGCAAAAAGAGACTCCGCCCCGGCGGGGTCTCTTTTTTTATCGCGCCCGGGCAGACCTCGAAACTGGCGCGGTACTTTGTTAACAAATCAAACAAAATAAACCATCTGAAAGGGTTTTCATTGAGGTGAAAACCCTTTCACTCATGAAATTTTATTTCATTTTGGTAATTATTATTCTGTGGTTGTCTGGAATTAAGCCGATAAATGGCCGTAATTCCCTGAAATAAGAAAATGTTTTCAAAACTTTCTGGAAGGAAATACGTAATTGCATTTCAAAAATGCGAGTTGCGTCATGTGAGCCGTTTGCCGCTTGGGATAATATTCATCTCGCACACAATGCTCTTACAGCGCGGAACTAATACAAGGAAAGGCTCATGAAAAAGAAATTGCTGTCATCCCTGATCGGTCTGGCCACTCTTGGCGTCGCTTGCTCTGCTACTGCTGCCATCGATGAAGGCCAGCTGACCATCTGGATCAACGGTGACAAGGGATACAACGGTCTGGCTGAAGTGGGTAAGAAGTTTGAAGCAGAAACCGGCATCAAGGTTACTGTTGCTCACCCGGATCAGGTTGAAGTGAAATTCCAGCAAGCCGCCGCCACTGGCAACGGCCCGGACATCTTCTTCTGGGCTCACGACCGTTACGGTGAGTGGGTCAAAGCCGGTTTGCTGGTTCCGGTAACGCCGAACGCTGCCACCAAAGGCAAATTTGAACAGCTGGCATGGGATGCCATGACTGTTGATGGCAAAACCTATGGCTACCCGGTTGCCATGGAAGCCGTCAGCCTGATTTATAACAAGGACCTGCTGCCCGAGCCGCCGAAAACCTTCGAAGAGATCGCCAAGATTGACGAGACTCTGAAGAAAAACGGCAAGCGCGCCATCATGTGGGCTTATGACACCCCGTACTTCAGCTATCCGCTGGTGGCTGCCAACGGTGGTTACGCCTTCAAGAAAACCGCTACCGGTTATGACGTCAAAGATACCGGCGTGAACAACGCAGGTGCCAAGATGGGCGTGGGCTACATCTCCGAGATGATCAAGTCCGGTCACCTGGAAAAAGGCATCGACTACGGTGTGATGGACGCCAAGTTCAACAAGGGCGAAGTGGCCATGATGATCAACGGTCCCTGGGCCTGGAGCAACCTGGACAAGAGCGGCATCAAGTACGGCGTAGCGCCGCTGCCGACCCTGAACGGCAAGCCGGCCAAAGCCTTCGTTGGCGTACTGGGTGCCACCATCAACGCCGCCAGCCCGAACAAGGATCTGGCCATCGAGTTCCTGGAAAACTACCTGCTGACCGATGCCGGTCTGGCGCCGGTTAACGCCGACAAGCCGCTGGGTGCCGTTGCGCTGAAATCCTTCCAGAAGACCCTGGAATCCGATCCGCACATCAAGGCCACCATGCTGAACGCCCAGGCTGGCGAGCCGATGCCATCCGTTCCCGAGATGAGCCGTTTCTGGTCTTCCTTCGAAACTGCCCTCAAGAACGTGACCTCCGGTCGTCAGGGTGTTGACGAAGCTCTGGATACCGCTGCCAAGCGTATCGTTCAGTAAGCACGCACTACCCGGGAGGCCGTCATGGCCTCCCACTCTCTCAAATCTCTCTTGGCGTTATAAAGGTTAATTGGCATGGAAGTAGTACCTTCTGTTGAGTCCTATGCCGGTCCGAAGGATAAGCACACCTGGCTTAAGTGGACCATAGCGGCCCTGGTTGCCATCCTCAACGGCTACGCAGCCGTGATGATGTACGCCAGTGGCGAGTGGGTATTCGCGCTGCTGGATCTGGTGGTGGTTTCCGTCGGTCTGTATGTCTTCATGAACAAGAAGACCTATGCCCATCGCTACATCTTTCCGGGTGTTGCGGGCATGGTTGTGTTTATCATCTTCCCTCTTGCCTACACCATTGGCATTGCCTTCACCAACTATTCGGGGTCCAACTTGCTCTCCGTGGAGCAGGCGCGGGACTACCACCTGAAGAAAACCTACAAGGTGGCGGGCGGTGAATTCGATTTTACCCTGCTAGGTGGCGACAACGGCCAGTTCCAGCTGCTGCTGACACAGGATGATCAATCCTTTATCAGCCAACCTGTTTCCCTGATGACCAACAAGGCCCGTGAGCTGGCGTCCCGCGAGGGCCGTGTGCAGAACACCCAGCAAGTGGTCGAGCTGCAGCCCTTCACTGGCGAAGCGGCCAGCAAGGCCGCACCGATCCGCGCCATTGTTGAGCATCGCACTCATCTGAGTGACCTTGATCTGGTACTGCCGGATGGCGGTACCCACCTGACCCTGAGCAGCCTGCGCAAGTTTGCCGCCCAGAAGCAGCACTACACCCGTCTGATGGATGGTGCCGTGCTCAAGTCCGGGGTGGTGATCAAAGACAGCAACCTGCTGCGTGATACCCAGAATGGCGAGCTGATGCTGCCCAATGGCGAGACCGGCTTCTATCAGTACATCGACGAACAGGGTCAGTTTGTCGGCAAGGGTATTGCTCCGGGCTTTGTGGTAAGCGTCGGTTGGAAGAACTTCGCGCGCATCGTCACCGATCCGGGCATCCAGTCACCCTTCCTGCAGATCTTCATCTGGACCGTGATCTTCTCAACCTGCTCCGTCGCTTTCACCCTGGCTATAGGCATGGTGCTGGCCTGTCTGGTGCAGTGGGAAGAGCTCAAGGGGCGCGGTTTCTATCGGGTCATGTTGATCCTGCCCTATGCGATCCCGGCGTTTATCTCCATCCTGGTGTTCAAGGGGTTGTTCAACCAGAACTTCGGTGAGATCAACATGTTCCTGGAAGCGGCGTTTGGCATCAAACCGGACTGGTATACCAACCCCTTCCTGGCCAAGGTGATGATCCTGATTGTCAACACCTGGCTCGGCTACCCCTACATGATGATCCTCTGCATGGGCCTGCTCAAAGCCATTCCGGAAGATCTCTATGAAGCGTCCGCCATGGATGGTGCCGGTCCGGTACAGAACTTCTTCAAGATCACCGTGCCGCTGCTGATGAAGCCGCTGACACCGCTGTTGATTGCCTCGTTCGCCTTCAACTTCAACAACTTCGTGCTTATCCAGTTGTTGACCAACGGTGCGCCCGACATCATCGGCGCCAGCACCCCGGCCGGTACCACCGACCTGCTGGTGAGTTATACCTACCGGATTGCGTTCCAGGGATCGGGTGGTCAGGACTACGGTCTGGCCAGTGCCATCGCCACCGCTATCTTCCTCATCGTGGGTGCGCTGGCGCTGCTCAACCTGAAATTGTCCAAAGCCGACAAGCAGCTGTAAGGAGGCTTCAACATGGCAATCGTACAACCCAAATCAGTCAAATACCGGGTGTGGGCAACCCACCTGGTCATGTGGGGCTTCCTGGCGTTGATCATCTTCCCGTTGATCATGGTTATCGCCATCTCGTTCCGTAACGGTAACTTCGCGGTAGGGGAGATCATCCCCTCCAATCCGACGCTGGATCACTGGAAGCTGGCGCTGGGCATGTCCATCACCAACGCCGACGGCAGCATCACGCCGCCGCCGTTCCCGGTGCTGACCTGGTTGTGGAACTCCATCAAGATCGCCGGCATCACTGCCCTGATGATCGTGACGCTCTCCACCACCTGTGCTTACGCCTTTGCCCGCCTGCGTTTTCGTGGCAAGTCCACCATCCTGCAGGGCATGCTGATTTTCCAGATGTTCCCGGCGGTGTTGGCGCTGGTAGCCATCTACGCGCTCTTTAACAAGATTGGTGACTATATTCCCTGGCTGGGTCTCAACACCCACGGTGGCCTGATCCTGGCGTACATGGGGGGGATTGCCCTCCACGTCTGGACCATCAAGGGCTACTTCGAGACCATCGACTCCTCCCTGGAGGAGGCGGCGGCCATCGACGGTGCGACCCCGTGGCAGGCATTCCGTCTGATCCTGTTGCCCCTGTCGGTGCCCATCCTGGCGGTAGTGTTTATTCTGGCCTTTATCGGCTCCATTACCGAGGTGCCCATGGCCTCCATCCTGCTGCAGGATGTGAACAATCTGACCCTGGCGGTCGGGGCCCAGCAGTACCTCTATCCGCAGAACTATCTGTGGGGTGATTTCGCGGCGGCTGCAGTGCTCTCCGGTTTCCCCATCACAGTGGTCTTCCTGCTGGCACAGCGCTGGTTGGTTGGCGGTCTGACTGCTGGTGGTGTGAAAGGTTAAGTTTATGGCCGGGGGAGCTGACTCCCCCCGCTATCACGATTTGCAAAGATTCAAGAGCGGAGCTCGTCATGGCTGAAGTAGTACTCAACAACGTTCGCAAAAATTACGATCCGGCTGTTCACAAGGACACCCTGCGCAACATCAACCTCTCTATCAAGGAGGGCGAATTTATCGTCTTCGTCGGCCCGTCCGGCTGCGGTAAATCCACCCTGCTGCGGATGATCGCGGGTCTGGAAGACATCACCAGCGGTGAGCTGACCATCGGCGGTCGCTACATGAACGACGTGCCGCCGGTAGAGCGCAACGTCGGCATGGTGTTCCAGTCCTACGCCCTTTATCCGCACATGAACATCTACGAGAACATGGCCTTTGGTCTGAAGCTCAAGAAAATGGACAAGGAGAACATCCACAAGCGGGTGATGCGCGCCGCCGAGATCCTGGGTCTTGAGCCGCTGCTGGACAGAAAGCCCAAGGCGCTCTCCGGTGGTCAGCGTCAGCGGGTCGCCATCGGTCGCTCCATCGTGCAGCAGCCGCAGGTGTTCCTGTTTGACGAACCGCTCTCCAACCTGGATGCCGCGCTGCGGGTCAAGATGCGGATCGAGATCGCCAAGCTGCACAAAGAGCTTAACTCCACCATCATCTACGTGACCCACGATCAGGTGGAAGCGATGACCCTGGCCGACAAGATTGTGGTGCTGAGCCCGCTCAAGGCGGAAGCTGCCACCAACCTGGAACAGTTCGGTTCACCGCTGGATCTCTACCACAACCCGGACAACAAGTTCGTGGCGGGCTTTATCGGCTCTCCCAAGATGAACTTCCTGGCGGGCGAGTTGCTGGAGATTGGCGAGCAGGAGTGCCTGGTCAAGTTGACCTCTGGCGATACCGTGCGTGCCCGGGTCGATGCCCGCAGTGGCGCAGTGGGTGACAAGGTGGAGCTGGGCATTCGCCCCGAGCACCTGATGCCGCTGGATCACCCCCATGCACACAGCAAGGTGAGCGGGATCGTGCAGGTGGCCGAGCACCTAGGCGCCGAGTCCTTCGTTTATATGGATGTGGATGGTCACGACTTTACCGTCAAGGCCACCTCGGATGTGGATGTGGCGACCGGTCAAACCTACAGCGTGGGTATCCCGGCCGAAGCCTGCTACCTGTTCGATGCCAAGGAGCAGGCGTTCCCCCGTACTGCCAAATATATCCGTACCTGATTTTTTGTTGTGCTGGTTTTCCTTTCTTAATAATCAATGCCTTTTTGCCGGTCGTCAGACCGGCTTTTTATTGCCTGCGATTTGAACATGCAGATAGGCAAGGTAACCCGGCTCAAGCCTCGAGTTCGGCGGTAATATCGGGCACAAAGGTCTGGCTGGTCAGGGGAGGGCGCTCATACCCTTCGGTCTTGATGGGGGGGAGCTTGATGGGCTCGTAGTGGATCGCTTCGTAGGGCACCTTGCTCAGCAGATGGGCAATGCAGTTGAGGCGGGCACGGCGTTTGTCATCTGCCTCCACCACGAACCAGGGGCAATCCTCGGTGTCGGTGTAGGTGAACATGTCATCCTTGGCGCGGGAGTACTCCACCCAGCGCGAGCGGGATTGCAAATCCATCGGGCTGAATTTCCAGCGCTTGATGGGGGTGTTGATCCGCTCCTTGAAGCGCTTCTCCTGCTCCTCGTCGCTGACCGAGAACCAGTATTTGATCACCGTGATGCCAGAGCGGATCAGCATCCGCTCAAACTCGGGGCAGGCGCGCAGAAACTCGCGATACTCGGCGTCGCTGCAAAATCCCATCACCCGCTCGACTCCGGCCCGGTTGTACCAGGAGCGGTCAAACAGCACCATTTCGCCAGCGGCGGGCAGGTGGGCCACATAACGCTGAAAGTACCACTGGGAGCGCTCTCGATCGGAGGGGGCGGGCAGCGCCGTGACCCGGCAGACCCGGGGGTTGAGCGGCTCGGTGATCGCCTTGATGACGCCCCCTTTACCGGCGGCGTCGCGTCCCTCGAACAGTACCACTACCTTTAACCCCTCCTGCTTGACCCACTCCTGCAGCTTGACCAGCTCCTCCTGCAGATGGGCAAGGTGGTGCTCGTAGCACTTCTTGTCCAGACGTGGCCGCTTCTTGCTCTTCTCCTTCGCCATGGGCTTCTCCTTTTGGCATCCTTTCATGGGTGACTTCTTTGAGTCACTGTCAGCTTGCACCAGGGAGGCGTCACCTGCCAAGGGGGACGTGATACACTGCCCGCCCATCGCTGGCAACAGGAGATAACATGAAGCATTTTATGGAGATAGCGGGCCGCCGGATGGCCTATCTGGACGAAGGGCAAGGGCCGGTACTGCTGTTTGGTCACAGCTATCTGTGGGACAGCGCCATGTGGGCGCCGCAAATCGAGGCGCTCAAGGGCAGCTATCGCTGCATCGTTCCCGAGCTGTGGGGCCACGGCGATTCCGACCTGCTCCCCGAAGGTGGCTGCACCCTGGCGACTTTGGCGCGGGATCACCTGGCGCTGCTCGATGCCCTCGGCATTGAGGAGTTCGTGTTGGTGGGCCTCTCCATCGGTGGCATGTGGGGTGTGGAGCTGGCGCGCATGGTGCCAAACCGCCTCAAGGGTCTGGTGCTGATGGACAGTTTTGTCGGCCTGGAACCGCAGATCACCTGCGAGCGCTACCTCGGCATGCTGGCGATGATCGAGCAGCTCGGCACCGTGCCGGCGCCCATCATCGAACAGGTGGCGCCTATCTTCTTTGCCAGCCAGCCTGATGAGGCGCTGATGAGTGGTTTCAAGGCGCGTCTGGCCGCTTGGCCAAACGAGAAGATTGCCGCCATGGTGGCGGTGGGCCGCAGCTTTGTGACCCGCGAAGATCGTATCGAGTGGCTGGAGGAGATCACCACTCCCGCGCTGGTGATGACCGGCTGCGAGGATAAGGCACGTCCGGTGCTGGAGGGCTATCTGATGGCCGAGGTGCTGGGTTGCCCGTTCAAGGAGATCCCGATGGCTGGCCACATCTCGTCGCTGGAAAATCCGGCCTTCGTCAATCAGCAGCTGATCGATTTTCTGGCGGCGCTGTAAGCCTGAATTGGCGCTTGAGCAGGCTGTACTACCAGCCTGATGATGGCAGTGAAAAAGGGAGCCGAGGGCTCCCTTTTGTTTGGTCGTGTCTCACGGTTCAAGACTCATAACCGTTACCAGATATAGCCCAGCGCAAAACCCGCATAGAGCTCGCCATCGTGCTGGACGATGGGGCTGTTTTTGATGTCCCGATCATACCATTCGTAGTTCATGGCAAACATGCCAATCCAGTTGGGGCTGAAGCGGTAGCTGGTGATGAGGGCCGCCATCGGGGAGAGGGTGGTGCCGGTATCCCAGGCGGGCCGCTGGGCAGTCGCCTCGCTCTCGGAGATGCCGCCGAAGTAGTAGTTGGCCATCTTGTTGCTGCGCAGCATCAGTCCCATGCCGGGCATGATCAGCAGGTTGTCGCGCAGGATGGGGAAGTCGGCCCACAGCAGCAGCTCCTGCCCCTTGCTGCGGCCGGTGACATCGCTGTTGGCACGCACGGTCAGCAGGGCGTAGGGGGTGATGATGTTGCCACCGATCCCGCCTTCCAGCTGCCATTTTCGCTGCTCCATGCCAGTAAAGGCCGGAGAGTCCTCGGGATCCAGATTGCCAAAACGGACCCGGCCATAGCCGTAGAGGGCCACGTTCTCATCCTTGTGGAAGTAGTAGCGGGCTCGATCCCCCAGAAACATGAACTGGTCGCCAAAATAGATAAAGCCGGGGATGGCGTAGAGGCTGTTATCTTGTGCTTCATAACGGGCCTGCCCCCCGATGAGCGCCGCACCGGCGACAAAGCCTTGTGGCACCGGACTGGTTGGGCTGTCGCTGGTGAGCAGATCCATGGCACCAAGATCGATATCGGCACGCGCTGGGAGGGCTGCAGCGAGGAGCAGGGCCGTCAGCCCTGCCGCTCTGATTTGACGAAAAAAGGTCATGGACACTCCGTTGTCACGATTGCAGGGGAAGCAGGTTATTTTGCGGCACTGGGCATCTCTTCACGTTTTGGCCAGGCATTGATCACCGCCTTGACCAGGGTGGCGAGGGGAATGGCGAAGAAGACTCCCCAGAATCCCCACAAGCCGCCGAAGACCAGCACGGCGATGATGATGGCCACCGGATGGAGGTTGACCGCTTCCGAGAAGAGCACCGGCACCAGCAGGTTGCCATCGAGGGCCTGAATGACCAGATAGGCCACCATCAGCCAGGCGAACTCGGGGGTGAGCCCCCACTGGAACAGGGCCACCATGGCGACCGGAACCGTCACCACGGCGGCGCCGATATAAGGGATCAGCACCGAGAAGCCGACCGCGACCGCCAGCAGCACCGAGTAGCGCAGTCCCATCAGGGCGAAGGGGACATAGGTGGCGATGCCGACGATCAGGATCTCGATCACCTTGCCGCGGATGTAGTTGATGATCTGGTTGTTCATCTCCACCCACACCCGGTTGACCAGGGTGCGGTTGCGCGGCAGGAAACGGCGCAGGCTGCCCATCAGTACCCGCTTGTCCTTGAGCATAAAGAAGACCATCAGCGGCACCAGAATGAGGTAGATCATGATGGCGACCACGTTCACCAGCGAGCTGAGGGAGGCGCTTACCAGATGCTCGCCGCCACTGAGGATGCGCTGGCGAATATTGTCGATGACGGTCTCCACCAGACTGACGTCGATGAGCTCGGGGTATTTGTCAGGCAGGGTGCGGACATAATCCTGAGCGTGGGTCAGCATGGCCGGCGCCTCTTTGGCCAGATTGATCCCCTGACTGACCAGCGTCGGGATAAGACCCAGCAAGGAGGCGACTGCTACTGCAATAAAGAGGATCAGAATGACGCTGGTGGCCAGGGTGCGCGACAGCCCCGCTTTTTGCAGCCGGGCGACCGGCCACTCCAGCAGATAGGCCAGCACCAGCGCCACCAGCAGGGGCGCCAGCAGGTCGCCAAACAGCCATAGCACCGTAAAGCCAAACACCAGCAACAGGAACAGGGTAACGGCATCGGGATCGGAAAAACGGGTCTGATACCAGCGCTTCAATACTTCTAACATGACGGCATCCTTACATCACTGGGGCTCAAGATGGTTGCTTCGCCCCGACAACCAACTGCAAAGAGAGGGTATTGTCCGGTTGTTGCTGCATCTCGACATGGTGGCCCTGACGGTGCAGATAGGCCGGAATATCCTGCCGGGAGCCCGCATCGGCCAGCCGGATGGTGACGGTTTGACCGCTTTTGGCCCCCCTTAACCAGAGCTTGAGCCGGATCAGCGGCTCGGGGCAACGCCAGGGGGTCAGGTCGAGAATTTCCATGGGGGCTCCATCAGGCAGGTGGCCGCTATTATGGCCGTGATAAGAGCATGAAACAACGCTTGTAGCCCTTGATGGGCAAGGGTATTCTGCCGAGGCCCTTTCTGATGGAGATAGAGATAACGTGGCACGTTTTTCCCCCCTGATGGCATCGCTTCCCCTGCTGGCTTCCCTGATGGGCGCCACGTTTCATGCCGAGGCCAACAATCAGCTTCCCGACATCGGCACGGCCGGGGTTGCTGCCCTGCCCATCGAGCAGGAAGTGCGTTACGGCAACGCTTTTATGCGCTTTGCCCGTGCGGGTCTGCCGATCATCGATGATCCGGTGCTGAGCCAGTACATTGACGATCTGGGTCAGCGATTGCTGACCAACGCCGATGGGGTACGTTTCCCGTTTACCTTCTTCCTCATCAATGATCCCAGCATCAACGCGGCCGCCTTCCTCGGCGGGCGAGTCAAGGTGCACACCGGCCTCTTCCTCTACGCCGACAGCGAGAGCGAGCTGGCCTCGGTACTGGCCCACGAAATCACCCACGTGACCCAGCGCCATATCGCCCGTTATATGGAAGCGCAGGCGAGCAGCTCGGCGGTGACCCTAGCCGGTCTGGTGGGCTCCATCGCGCTGGCGGTGATCAACCCGACTGCCGGTATCGCTGCGTTGCAGACTACGCTGGGTCTCTCCATGCAGTCGGCCATCAACTACACCCGCGACAACGAATATGAAGCGGATCGCATCGGCATGAAGACGCTTTATGATGCCGGTTTCGACCCCATGGGGATGGCCAACTTCTTCCAGAAACTGGCTGCCGAATACCGTTACGCCAGCAAGCCGCCGGAAATGCTGCTCACTCACCCGCTGCCGGAGACCCGGATCAGCGAGGCCCGCGCTCGGGCGGGCAGCTATGGCCGCCGCGACTTGCCGCCCAGCCTCGACTTCTGGCTGGCCAAGGTGCGGATTCAGGTGCGTTTTGGTACCGATACCCCGCAGGGGCTGCTGAGCTACTTCGATAGCCGGATCCAGAAGGGGGATTACCCGCTCAAGGATGCCGCCATCTATGGCAAGGCGCTGGCGCTGATCCAGCTCAAGCGCACCGACGAGGCGGATACCCTGATGCAGGAGCTGGCGGCCCGTCATCCGGAAGATCTCTTTATCGTCGATGCCCAGACCGATATCGATCTGGCCAAGGGGCGCAGTGCCCAGGCCATCGCGCGCCTCGAGAAGTTCCGCAGCCGGATGCCGGACAACGAAGTGGTGGTGGTCAACCTCGGCAATGCCTACCTCGAGAGCGGCAACTACAAGAAGTCCATCGCCATCCTCGACCCCTATGCCCGTGCCCATGAAGAGAACAATCTGGCCTGGAACCTGCTGGCCGATGCCTATCGCAAGGCGGGCAGAATGACCGAGCTGCATATGGCGCGGGCCGAGATGCTCGCGCTGCGCGGGGATTATCAGGCGGCCATCGACGAGCTGATCGTGGCACGCGGTACCACCAGCGATCGGATGACCCTGGCTCGTCTGGAGGCGCGCATCACCGAGCTGGAGCGGGCCAAGAAGGATCTCGACAGCCTCAAGGGCTAACGAAACCTATCAAACAAGGGCGCACTATGGTGCGCCCTTGTTGTTTATGGCGGTGGCGTTGATGTGGGGGACGGTGATAGCAGCGATGGGCTAGTGACTCATGCTGCTGGCGGTCGCCTTGAGCATCTCGAGCTGCTGCTGGTCGAGCTCGCCGACCAGCGTCTGCTTGAGCTTGCCCTCGCTATCGAGCAGATAGCTGGTGGGCAGGCCGCTTGGGCGAGGGAAGGGGAGCCTGGCATCTTCATTGGCAATAAGGAGCGGCACCTTGATGTGATACTGCGCAGCCAGCTTGTTCAGCTCTGCTGGCGTGGTCGGGTCGTAGTTGATGGCCACCACTGTGATCTGGCCCTCCGCTGCCAGCCCGTTGAGGCGCGGCATCTCCCGCAGGCAGGGGGCGCACCAGGGGGCGAAGTAGTTGATCAGAAGCGGCTTGCCGGCAAAGTGGCGCAGGCTGACCGACTTCCCTGTTGCATCGGTAAATTCGGGGGCGGGTGTGCAGGCGCCCAGCAGGCCAGCCACAATCAGCCAACAAATTCGTTTCAATTCCTTTCCACTGCCGCTTACCCTGACCATCACTTTCCCCTACAATAGCGCCGTTTCTAATCCCATCTTGCGATTAATCAGGGAGTTACCATGAGCGAGACCCAAATCTACCACAATCCGCGCTGCTCCAAGAGTCGCGAAACCCTGGCCCTGCTGGAACAGCACGGGATCGCCCCTGATGTGGTGCTCTATCTGGAGCAGGCCCCGAGCGAAGATGAGATCCGCAACCTGCTCTCTCTGCTTGGTTTTAACGATCCCCGCCAGCTGATGCGCACCAAGGAGGATCTCTACAAGGAGCTGGGATTGGCCGATGTCAGCGGTGATGCCCTCATCCGCGCCATGCACCAGCATCCCAAGCTGATCGAGCGCCCCATCGTCATCAAGAATGGTCAGGCCCGTATTGGTCGCCCGCCGGAGCAGGTGCTGGAGATCCTCAAGTGAGCACCCGCTTCGCACGTTGGCTGACTCTGGTCGGCTTCTTCGGCCTGCTGGGCTGGGTCATCCTCTGGCATCTGTGGCTGTCACCCCACCCGGACCTCAACCCCTGGCTGCTGCCGGTGATCTGGACGGTGCCGCTGCTCTTTCCCCTCAAGGGGATAGTGCAGGGCAATCCCTACACCCACGCCTGGGGCAACTTCGTGTTGATGCCCTATTTCCTCCACGCCCTCACCCTGATCACCACGGATGAGGGGGAGCGGTGGCTGGCGGTGGTGGAGCTGGTCTTCACCACTCTCGCCTTTGTCGGAACCATCTATTACGCCCGACTGCGTGGCCGGGAGCTGGGCTTAAGCATTCGCAAAAAGAAAGACGAAGCCAACTGATGACAAACGCCCTGCAAGGGGCGTTTTTTATGGGGAAGCAGCTCTATCCAGAGAGATTACTGTGCCCCTTGGGCTGCCCGATATTGGGCCAGCTGCTGCTGGCTAAAGTCCATCAGCGCGGGATAGAAGCGCAGAAACCCCGCCTCGCATGTTTGCCACTGCGATTCATCGAGGGTCAGCAGCGCCTCTCCCAGTTGTACCGGGCGACGCAGTCGGCGGCCGATGCCATTCAGCGCTTGCCCCAGCCCCTCCCTGTGGCGGTAGGAGGCGATCCAGTTCTGCTCGGCCATCCGTTTGAGGGGGAGTGGCAGTCCGTCCGGCAGGCGTGGGTGATCCGCCAATAGCTGCTCATAACTGCGTTGCAGGAAGCGGGGCAGGGGTTCGGTACTGAACAGCCCCCAATGCTGGCTCAGCCAGTGGTCGTAGATCATATCCACCACTATGCCACCAAAGCGGCGCCAGGGGGCCTCGAAACAGGCGACGGCCGCCTTGTGCTCGGGGTGGCTGTCGGTGAAGGCATCAATTTTGCGGTGTAGCCAGATCCCCTCATCGAAGTGGGCGGCAAGCCCTGTGGGCAGCGTGCCTTTGACGAAATCGCCGAGCAGATTGCCGGTGAGGGAGCTTCGGGTGTGGGCAGCCAGATGGAGATGGGCCAGAAAATTCATCGGTCGCTGTGGGTCTGTTATGGAATGGCAAGGTGCTTCGAGCCTAACGGATCCCGCCCGCCTTGACCATGATCGGGATTTTGCTACTGCCCTGTGGCTGCCTCTTGCCGGGCAAATTTGGGGCGTGCTAAGGTGATTGCCATCTTTGTCACAGGACGCGACAAACCACCATGATGCGCAAAGCCAGAGGCTTTTTTCTGGCCTTCTACTTCAAGCCTTTCTATCTCTCCGAGTGGTTCGACGAATAGATCGAACCCCTGGAGCAGTTCACTGACGCCCGCTCGGGCGTGATCTCGCTCATCCAGATTTTGCCGTTTTTGGTCATCGCATGCATTCGCCTGCGGTGCCTTGTGTCAAAAACTATTTGAAATGACCGGTTTTTAGCTAAATCCAAATGTCCGAGATCTTGGTGAAATTGAGTTAAGAGTCATGTCAAAATCAGCTGCTGAAGATTCATAAGAGGATGCCGTTGTGACTCAAAAAAGAACCATGCTGGAACTGGCTGAAGAAGCTGATTCGCTCTACGAGACAGCCATTACACGCTGGGTTGAACAACAACCAGAGCTGGCCGCTCAAGCGAAGAAGATTATGGATGATGTGACCGAGTGCTTCGACCCCGAAGTTGCTGAAGCGCTCACAAAAATGCGTTCTCTTCCCTGGGGGGCATTTATTGCCTGGTACGAAAGCAAATACGGCACAGGGGATGAATGTGAAACACAAAATTGAGTGGTTCACGGTGCAAGTTCAATACTCGGATCGAGTGCCATTTGAACTGGTTGGTGAATTGGAAAAGGGCTCGCTGTTCATGTCTGCAGGTGGCCGCTTATGTGGCCCTGGGGCTTCAGTCAGTCTCGATAGCCGAGAACTGGCAGAGGGCTATTTGCAGGCGTTGACGACGCGCAGAAAGAAAACTGACCCAGAGTTTCAAGCAGTGGCCATGCAAGTCTCTTCATCAAGTGAATACGCCCGAGCCCACATAAAACGGGACTCCGATAAAGTCCGTGAAAAGCTCACCCGATGGGGGATTGAGCTCCCTGGTTAGGGAGCGATTAGTATGAGTACGGGTACTCATACTAATCATTAAAACGGGCGCCGACGTCAGTGTCGTAACGGATTTCCCCCCTCTTGAATGCCGGATGCAGTGTGCTATATTCACTGGGAACCTATAGCAGCCGGACACCAAAGCGGGCCGGATCGGTTTGAACGGGATGTGGACTTGAGCCTGTCAAACTTAAACAGAGGGAGGTTGAGGAGGTATCCTCGCGGCGGTCAGTCCCTAGTCCACCGACCAATGCAAAAATCCAGCAAGGCCAGCTTTCGAGCTGGCCTTGTTCGTTCTGACACTGACGTCGGCGCCCGTTCGGCTGGCGCCGACGTCAGTGTTGGATGCCCGCAAAATTGCGTTGCTCGGAACCCTGCAACACAGCGCAACAGCGATATTCTCGTTCAAATAACACTATGGGGTTATATCGACGATGCCCCCTCGAAAAGTACCGTTCCGACACTGACGTCGGCGCCCAAACTAAACCTCGTCCTGTCGCGATCTCTGTTGCCACTGACTGATGGCCGCTTGCACAACAGGGGATGGTGTTTCGTCCCGAGGGCCGGTGATCTGCGGTCTACCCCGCTTGCGCTTTGCCACCGTTTGCGCGGCTTCCTTCGCAATGTCCGCCAGCTCAGGCCTGTCAGGTTGCGCTTCCAGCCTTTCGCCGCTGACGTCCAGCAGCGCCTTGTAATACTGCTCTTCCCCTAGTCGGTTTGGCTTCACCTTGTCAGGATGCGGCCCGCGACGGCGGTTCGTCGTCGGGCTGCTTGGCGCAGCTCGCGAACGAACATCGTCCCGCATGGTCTGAACCTCTTGGGCCATCAACAGCACATGGCCAAGCCGCTTGTTATCGACAATCGCCCCTTGATTCACCGGTGCCAGCTGATCCTTGATGCAGTAATCCAGGAGCTGGCCATCCAGCCCTCGTAACTCCACCCGATCATCGCAATAGTGGTACACCATGATCTCTCGACCGATCAGCCGCCGCTGGGCGGGGGTATCGAGCAACAGGTATTGCACCTTGTCATATTGGGTTGTGAGCCGTTTTGATACCTGCCTGGGCTCCTTCCAGATCAGGGTACGCTCCAAGTCATCATGAGGGCCCAGGGGGCGGTGTACGTCCACCTCATGCAAGGGGGCTTTACCGAAGCGCCGGTTGTAATCGGAGATGAAGCCAGGCAGCCACGCATTGGCCTCGTCAATCGAGCTGATCCCCGCCAACCTCAACTCTTTCACCAGGCGATCTTGTAACGTCAGGTGCGCGCGCTCTACACGGCCCTTGGCCGCACTGCTATGAGCGCAGAACCCCTCGATATTGAGTTCGTCCAGGGCGCGGGCAAACTGCGTCTGGCCCTCGCCACGGGAGGACTTGTGATTGACCCTGAACACGCTGGCCTTGTCGCTGTAAAGCGCCAGCGGCTTGCCGTGGGCAACCAGGTGATCGCGCAAGGTGCCGAAGTAGGCGAAGGTCGATTCGGAATGCACAAAGCGCAGGGCGGTGATCTGGCTGGTCGCATCGTCCACGAACACGATGGCGGTACAGGCTGGCGCTCGACCCTCAAACCAGCGGTGGTCGCAACCGTCAACCTGGATCAACTCACCAAAGCAGGCGCGGCGGTAACGAGGTTGCTGGATCCTGGGTGGCCGTTGCCGGCGGGGCACCCATAGCCCCGTGGCAATCATCATCTGGCGCACGGTCTCCACGGCCAGGTTGATACCGTGTTGTTCCGCCAGTTTCTCAGCGGCCAGGGTCGGCCCGAAATCAGGGTAGTGCTGGGTGATCAGCTGATAGGCTTGCTCCTTGAGCCCAATCGGCAGTTGCCGATTGCCTTTCATCCCGAACTTGCGGGAGCGCAGCCCTAATGGGCCATCCTCCACGTAACGGGCCACCAGGCGGCGTAGATGCCGTGGCGTCAATGACAGGCGCTGTGCCGCTATCGTGCTGGGTATGTGGCCTTCCACCACGGCCTGGATGGTCTTGAGACGGTCTACCTCTTTCATGGTGAATATCAGCTCGCTTTGTGCCATGAGAACCCCTCCGTGGTGACACCTATCTCACAAGGTATAACTGAGGGGGCCCTAGCCGGACATTTCAATCTGGCTCAAAGCGGACATTACAATCTGGGGCTAA
>NZ_JBFOCU010000033.1:0-10302 GCF_040907945.1 Aeromonas sp. s11
TAAATAACTGATCCCAATAGTGCTACACCTTCGCTGTGCCATAGCCATTCCCCGGGAAAGGAGACACGGTATCCATGAAGTGTTTCACTCGGGCCAGCAGGTTTGCCATCCCTCTGCATTGATGATTGCGCGTGATGGTTTCATGTAACTTGTGCCATAGCCGTTCTATGTGATTAACCCAAGGGCTGTAAACTGGCTGGAACACCAGGCAGAACTTGGGATTCTTCTTCAACCATCGCTCGGTCTGTTTGCTTTTGTGAATGATGTAGTTATCGAGGATCAACGTGATGGTTTTGGCTCGTCGGTAGTGGTGGCGCAGCTTTTCCAGCATGGCAATAAACAGCGATGAGTTTTTCTTGATCCCGCTGACGTAAAGTACCCTTCCGTTGCCTGCGTGGAGAACGCCTGCCAGATAATGCTTGGCATTCTGCCCCGGTGTGACAACCCGCTTTTGCTGCGCTCTGAACATCCAGTCGGCTCCTAATTTGGGATTGAGGTCTATATCGACTTCATCCTCATAAAACACCGGATTATCGGCATCACAGCGGGCCAGCGCGGCGTCGATATTCGCCATTTTTTCCTGATAGGCTGGGTCTTTTATCCGCAAGGTCGGCACGGGCCTGCGCCAGACAATGCCCATACGAGGTAACCATCGGCGGAGCGTGGAGGCTGCCACATTGAGCCCTGTTAACCGATTGATTTTTATAGCCAATAGTTCAGTACACCAACGGCTGCGCTGATAACCAAAATCTTGCGGAGAAAACTGCATGAGCAGCACCAGTAAGGTGACAATCTTGGCGATAGGTAAGACTGGGGCACGGCCAGCCGGTAAGGCTTCTAGCGCATCTATGCCTTCATCTCGATACCACCGAAGCCAACGACCGATGGTCGAGCGCGCAGCGCCGGTAAGGTGATGAACATCGGTGATCGTGCGTCCTTCATGTAACAGCAAGATGGCCATCAAGCGACGAGCATGTCCTTTATCACGGGTGGCATGGATGATTTTGTGAATGCGGCGCCGTTGTGGTCGTGGCAGAGGTGGTAGGATAGGCATCAACTCAGTCCTTTGGGTGTGGCTTGTTTTGTTTAGCGACTAATCAGATCGCACAAACTGGACTGAGTTCCCTTCCTCCGGTGATCTACTATTCGGAACAGCTATTTACCACCAGAGTCTCTTTTGTACCAAGAACGAACTCCAACGTGAGTCATCAATTGACCTTCGCTGATTACGAGTTCAACAGCAAACGCCGCCAGACCCGTAAAGAAGTTTTCCTCTCTTGAATAGAGTAACTGCTTCCCTGGCCCTGGATGCTGGTCATCATTACGCCCATCTATCCCAAGGTCGGCAATGGCCGTCACCCCTAACCACTGATGCAAATCCAGCCATAAGAACCTTCTCTAAAAAGGCTGGGTGCAAAGTAAGTGGTCAAGTCAGTGTAATTACCCACGAAAGGCCTCTCGCAATTATGATAGGCATGGCCCCGTGGGCGCGGGCATCGGACAGACTCAGGAGCAGTAACATGAAGCATCAAACCCTCACCGTGGAAAATAGCCGCATTCGCGTCACCGTCAGCCGCGAGATAGCCGATAAATTCCTGCCAACCGGAGTTATCGGTCGCGATGAGTCCCCCGGTCAGGCGCAACGTGGTCGTCTGCTTTCTGCCGCGATGGGCAAATTAGCCAGCGCAACCGAATTACGCCTTCGGCTCACTAACGATATCGAGCGGGCTGATGTCATCGCGCTGGCCCATAAGCTCCTTGTCCGTGACTATCTGGAGGAACACAGTCACTACAACGTCAACGAGGTGATCATGCGCCTCGAAGAGGGTCACCTCATGCACAAATACATGGCCCAGGAGGTCACTCTCGCCAATGAGTACGCTCGCGGTGTCTTGAAGACTATTTCGCAAGACGACGCCCGCCTTTACGTAGCGCCAAAGGTAATGGCCGGGGTACTCTCCCCCCATGAACGCAGGCAACTGGAGACCCGCGTTGAACTCCTGCTAAACCGCATTGGCATCAATGCAACTGAGGCACTAGATAAAGCCCGTCACGCCTTGCAAGCGCAGGCCAACATCGCGCACCATTATCACATGTGTCGGGCCAATATGACGGGTTGGAAGATTGAGGTCATCGGGGAACTACCGGCTCAAGTGGGCCTATCTCGGTTGCTGCCAAAGGATGATTAATGGATCGCAATCCCAGACCCACCTACCAGCTCACCTCTATCCACCGAGTAGGGCGCCAGAATTTACGGTGCTGTACAGCATTGTTGCTCAAATTCTCTGCTGTACATCGCTCTTATTTATCGGGTGGATTACCCTACCTGGATGGAAAAACCTCAGTATAATCAATGCAACTACATATAATCCGCAGCCAATTATCCATACCCATCCATTCCACGTTTCGCGGGTTGCACTATACAAAAATGCAAAAACAAGTGGACCGATTACACCTGTCAGGTGGGTCAAACTGGTCAGCACCCCTTGTAATTGTCCCTGTGCTACCTGACCGACACGAACAGATATAATTCCCTGCAAGGCGGGAAGTGTGATGCCACCACAAGCTAGTAACAGCAAAACCGGCCAAACCATCCAGCTTTGTGTAATGACCGCCAATAAAAATAGGCCACAACCGTCAGCCAAAATGCCAACCGCTATAGCTTTCCGTTCTCCCAAATGTTTAGCGATAAAACCAGCAGCAAGTCCTTGAAACAGTGCGTGTGTCAGCCCGAACACAGCCAATGAAACACCGACCATTACGCCATCCCATGCGAAGCGCTCTTCTCCGAATAAAACCCATAATGTTGCGGGGATTTGGCCAATCAATTGAATGATGAAAAAGACAACTAACAATCCCGATAATGGGGAGATCATCTCGCGTATGGAGGATGTGGTTTCATTGATTGTTTCATTCTTTAACTCGTCACTAACCTGATTAGCATTATGGGTCTCATGTAAAATGAATAGGGAGACCAGAAATGCCAGCCCGTTAATAGCAGCAGCGAACATAAACGGTGCCTGTACCGAAAGTTGACCGGCAAAACCACCAATGACTGGTCCAGCAATCATACCGCCACCAAAACAGGCACCCATCATACCAAACCAATGTGTCCTGGATTCCTCAGGTGTGACATCGGCAATTGTTGAGGCTGCAACAGCTCCAGTCGCACCGGTAATACCAGCAATTAAGCGTCCCAAATACAACACCCACACTACGCTGGCTGTTGCCATTAATGCGTAGTCCAGTGTTGCACCTAAAAGTGAAAGTAACAATACAGGGCGACGACCTATGCGATCTGACCAGCGGCCGAGAAGAGGGGCAAAAATCACTTGCATCATTGCATACAGCGCCAATAAAACACCGTAGTTCTCTGCAACATTAGCCTTTCCAACAAACTCCCGTAATAACGCCGGCAAGACAGGCATAATTATGCCAATCCCCATAGCATCTAAAAAAATGATGACCAGTGCCATCATCACAGTGCGGTTCATAGTTAACGTTCTCTATCGATGATAGGGTTTGAAAAATAACTCTATCAGTGATAGATTGTCAACAGCAAAAGGAGATAGTGATGGCACGACTAAGCTTGGACGACGTAATTTCAATGGCGCTCACCCTGCTGGACAGCGAAGGGCTAGAGGGCTTGACTACGCGTAAGCTGGCGCAGTCCCTAAAAATTGAGCAACCGACTCTGTATTGGCACGTGCGCAACAAGCAGACTCTTATGAACATGCTTTCAGAGGCAATACTGGCGAAGCATCACACCCGTTCAGCACCGTTACCGACTGAGAGTTGGCAGCAGTTTCTCCAGGAAAATGCTCTGAGTTTCCGTAAAGCATTACTGGTCCATCGTGATGGAGCCCGATTGCATATAGGGACCTCTCCTACGCCCCCCCAGTTTGAACAAGCAGAGGCGCAACTACGCTGTCTATGCGATGCAGGGTTTTCGGTCGAGGAGGCTCTTTTCATTCTGCAATCTATCAGCCATTTTACGTTGGGTGCAGTATTAGAGGAGCAAGCAACAAACCAGATAGAAAATAATCATGTGATAGACGCTGCACCACCATTATTACAAGAGGCATTTAATATTCAGGCGAGAACCTCTGCTGAAATGGCCTTCCATTTCGGGCTGAAATCATTAATATTTGGATTTTCTGCACAGTTAGATGAAAAAAAGCATACACCCATTGAGGATGGTAATAAATGATGCTATCTATGTGTCAACTCTAATTTATAGTTATGGATAGTGTTTTCAAATATATACATGTATCGTCAGTATTTTATCTATTAAATATTAAACCACTTCTGGTTAATATCATGGGTGTCACCGTCCCTCGATAAAATGGCATTGAGTCTCCCACAACTAAGCCACCCATTCGGTTTAAGGTCTTAACGATGATATCTCTTGCATCCATATGGATTTCATCTACAGATTGTGCGAAAAGTTCGTGCAGTGAAAACCGAGCCAAGCTAGAACCTATTTGATACCCTCTGAAATTTTGCATTGTTGCAAATCGCCCCCAATGAGTTTCATCGCATTATTTCCAGGCTGCAACGGCACCAACAATTGTGGAGTTCATAATTGCACACCACCATTGTGGCGATTTTTCAGCTGGAATAGGGATCAATTCGTCAGGGATCCCCTGCTCTCCCTTGAACACGGGAATTTGCAAACGCAGTATGTCGTCCATATCTTCATGCGTTGCTTTCCTCAATACAAGATTCTGCATCGGGTCATCCTTATCGTTGAGCCGTAACAGCAGGTATTTTCATTAGTAGCTCAGCACAAAATGCACATAATTTGTTCAAATCAATAAGCCGCCTAGGAACACAGTATCTATTGGCCACCGCCTTCCGTTGGCGGCATCGCTTCTTGCGCTATGGCCGACTCAGGTATGCTTCTTTTCGATAAAACGCCTCTTTCATTTATACCTTTTAATTACATCATCACCAATTGACTTACCGCTCTAATTTTCCCATTCAACCGGTAGATTTTTTCTGATGCATTTTTATGCAAACAAGTAATTTTTTGCTTCTCTTGAGGTAGTTTTTCAAGTATCTCGCGGTAGGCTTGTAACTCATAACGAGTCAACAGAAGCTCTTCTTCCAGAGACCTCAACTCACTTGCTAGATCATAATTATCGCCTTTGATTGATGCTTGTAAACTGCCCAGAAGATCATCTGAAAAAATATAATGCCGATTATTTTTTGGCCCATTAGCTTTCACTGCATCCTGTTTTTTCAAGCTATATACATGGCGGTCAACCAAGCCTGATGCCTGATACACAGCCAAGTCATTGACCTCCATAGCCAATCGTATCAGCTCTTTCCTGCTTATTTTTAGACCAGTCATTTTGAGTAAAACTTGATAAAACTTGTTACTGATTTTGTAAACATTTTTATTCTGCATAAAATTTCCACAACCACAACACTTAGGATTGCTAAGTATACAGAGACAGGTGAAACTTAGACAATCTATACATATGAGAACTTTGTGATGAACAAACATTGTACAAAAACCCATTCCCAGAGAGACTCAAGCAGGCGCGTAAAAAAGCAGGTATATCCCAAAAGGAGCTTGGGGTAAGGGCCGGTATGGATGATAGTTCTGCTAGTGGTCGCATGAATCACTATGAGAGAGGTCGCCACGTTCCAGACATTGATACAATGCGAAAACTTGCCAATGTACTGGGAAAGCCGCTGAGTTATTTTTTTTGCGAAGATGATCTTAGTGCGGAATTGGTTTGTCTATTTGAGCAACTTGATGAGGATGAAAAGTTAGATCTTCTCTTTAAGCTACGTGAAAATAAACGGTGATACCGCTAAGTAAGATACCTGCTCATGTTGCGGATTGACCACCAGAAGTTTGCAACGCATTGATAGTGGTTTGTAGCTAGGAGAGGAGGTTAACTTTCATGGTTGTGCTCATGCCTTCACCACCGGGATCCCTTTGATACTGGTGGTATAGCGGGGGCTGAGTTGTTCGCGTTTCATCATCCATTCGCTGGTATCTCGGCCTCGGGATGCAAAGTAGACCTTTCCCAACCGCCCCTGGTTAATCCTATCGATCACCTGCATGAGTGCATCGCTACGGGGATCCTGCTGTTCGCTGCCGAATAGACCCCCTTGCTGCATGCCTTTCGGGGAGAAGTCCGCCAGCATGACGCCGCCCTTCATATAGCGAACATCATCCAACCAGATCCTGCTCAGCAGCGGCTCGATCTGGGCTAGCAACTCACGGGTGTCGGCTGTGGGTATCGGCAACAGCATGGAGATCTGGTTGGCATAATGTGTTTCCCGCTCCGCAAACGGGCTCGAACGAATGAATACTGTGACATGGCGGCAGCACATGCCCTCTGTCCTGAGTTTCTCAGCTGCCCGCTCCATGTAGCCAGCGAGAGCCTCCCGCATGGGGCCGAAGGCGGTGATGCGCTCCCCAAAGGATCGGCTGCAAATTATCTGTTGCTTGGCCTGTGCCAGTTGCTCCAGCTCGGCGCAGGGGATCCCGCACAGCTCCTGCACCGTGCGCTCGACAACGACCCCGTAACGGTGCCGAAGACTCTTAGCATCAGCCGCTACCAGATCAGCCACGGTGTTGATGCCCTGAGCTGACAGCTTGGTGGTGAGTTTGCGACCAATTCCCCAGACCTCGTCTACCGGGGTGATCGCCATCAGTTTGGCGCGGCGTGTTTCATCGCGCAGATCGACCACCCCTCCGGTGGCGGGCCATTTTTTTGCGGCATAGTTGGCGAGTTTGGCTAGGGTTTTAGTGGGGCCGATACCAACACCGACCGTCAGCCCTGTCCACTGCTGTACCCGCTCCCGGATCTGGCGTCCATATGCCACTAGGTCACCCGCCCAACTCTCACTCAGCTCAGCAAAAGCTTCGTCTGTTTACCGGGACGGGTGCGAACAGCTTTGCGAGAAGGTCACTCAGCAACTCGGTGCGTGGTTCTCTCTTTTGAGCTGGTAAGGCTCATGTGGTGAGGGTTCTGGTGAGGACAACCAAAAAGTGTAAGAATAAACAGGTATGAACACGCATTTTCATACCTTTTCTTACATATCTTTAAAAAGTGTCATTTTAAGGTGAGCAACCAGAAGTGTAAGAAAAGGTGTTATGCATTGAAATATATAGTAAAAAATTCATTGCCACTCACTCAGTCACTCACTCAGCAGCGATTTTTTACATGTATTACCGTTCTAAGAACAGAATATTGAAAAGGCCCTGATAACTCAGGGTCTTTTTTTATGCACTCAGCCCCGAAAGGGATAAGACGTTTTATGACTGCCTCCCCTACAGTGATGGATATTCTCCACAGGATCGCTTTGTGAAAAGTGCAATGAAACTGCTCACCCCTATATTGCTAATGCTGACCAGCATGCTCTCCGGCCAGTTGCAGGCAAAGCCACTCAAGGTCGGGGTCAGCTTTGCCATCCCCCCTTATGTCATCGAAGGCGAGAATCGCGGCATTGAGCTGGATCTGCTGAAAGAGGCGTTCGCTGACAGCGGCTATGAGCCCAGCTTTGAATTTCTGCCGCTGGAGCGCACCTTCCGCCTGTTCGAGTCAGGAAAGCTGGATGCCATCATCAACGTCAAACCCGGTATGGTTGATCCTCACGTTCTGACCCAGCCCGTTATCACCTTCCATAACCGGATCTTCACCCTGAGCAGTACCCACATCAGCACTCTGGACGACCTGCATTCAAAACGGGTCACCGCCTTTCAACGGGCAAGGATCATTCTGGGGGGCGCGTTCGCCACCATGGCCAACCAGAATCCCCACTATGAGGAGGTAGCCAAGCAGCAGGTGCAGGTACATCAGCTAATGCGCGGCAGGGTGGATGCAGTCGTACTGGAGGAGCGGGTGTTCTACTACTACCTCGACCAGCTGATTGCCACCGCCCAGGCAGGCGAGCACTACGAGCGCAATCAGGTCAGGCAAGCAGACCTCTTCCCGCCCACCGTCTATCACTTTGCCTTCCGAACGGCCGATGCCCGCAATCTGTTTGATAAGCGCCTTGAGGCGATGCATCAGGATGGTCGTTATCACCAGATTTTCGCGGCTTACGGCGCCACGCCGTGAGCCACAAACATAAAAGCCAGCCGGTAAGGGCTGGCTTTGTACTGGCTCCGAAGGAACAGCAGTAGGGGAGCGTTACTTCATTGCGCTGCCGTTTTTCAGTTCTGCTTTCTGACGTTTGGCTTCGCGTTTCTCTTTCAGTGACATCTGCGGTTTTTTCTTGGCATCTTTGCCGTTGTGATGTTCTTTGTTACTCATCATCAAACTCCAAAAATGTTACCCAGACAGTTGGTTCCTCATGGGAGCCAGCATGCCATCCGAATCATCAACTTCAGTACGCTTGGTGGGATGGTGCAAGACCATCACCAGACCCAGCATACCCTCCAGTGGCATCCGGATCCAGCCTCATTCTCGTCCAAAAAATGTCGCGCGCAGCCCCTTGAGCGGGGAGGCCAAACGACCTCGACAGGAAAGACCAAAAAAGAGTAATTCGCATTATTAAATGTTGTCACGCTTATATTAAGCTATCGTTACCTAGATATTTTCACGGATAAATATAAATCCGTCATTCCGCACCTAATTTTGGCTTTTTCAAAGCTTGACGGCGATCGGCCATTCTGATCTATTACTCTCTTTTGCAGGTAGATCATCATGGCCGCTATCGCTATCCGTAACCTCGATCACCTTGGTTTGGTCGCCGCACTCTGCCAAGAACTGGGAATTGCCCGCATGATTGATGCGGTGCTCCCCAAAACACCGCCTTTCAAGGTCTCACACGGTGACGCTTTGGTGGCCATGATAGTGAACGGCCTCGGCTTTCACAGCAGCACCCTGCACATGTTCCCACAATTCTTCGCTAACAAGCCGGTTGAGCGCCTGATTGGCCCCGGGATCTGTGCAGATGATCTCAATGATGATGTGCTCGGGCGCTGTCTCGATGCCCTCTTTGAGGCCGATGTCAGCACCTTGTATCAAGTGATGGCGGCGCAAGTCGTTGAGCGACTGGGGCTCAACAGCACCGCAGTGCACCTCGATATCACCAGCTTCCACGTCGATGGCGCCTATGACCAGGCCGATGGGGACACGATCGGTAAGCTGCAATTGGTGCGGGGTTATAGTCGAGATCATCGGCCAGAGCTGAACCAGGTTATCCTGGAACTCATCTGTGAAAATCAGGCCGGGCTACCCATCTACATGCAGGCCCTCAGTGGCAACAGTAACGACACCAAAGCCTTTGCCCAGACTGTTCGTCGCCACTTGAGCAGCCTCAAGGCTGCGCAGGATTGCCGTTATCTGGTCGGCGATGCAGCACTGTATTGTGCCGAGACCTTGCAACTGCTGGCGCAACAGCAGCAACTGTTTGTCACCCGGGTGCCGGTCACGTTGAACGAGGCCAAGCAGGCCGTGGCAACGATTGGCACCCAGTCGCTGGTTGCGCTGGGCAATGGTTATCATGGCTGTTGGCAATCCGCCCATTATGCCGGCGTCGCGCAGCGCTGGTTGCTGGTGCGCAGCGAACAGGCCAGCAACCGTGAGCAGCAAACATTGGCTAAAAACCTGCTTAAAGAGAGCACCCGCGAGCTCAAAGCCTTCGCCAAATTGTGTGCCAAACGCTTTGCCTGCCAAGCGGATGCACAGGCCGAATTGAGTCGTTTTAGCGCCAGCTTGATGCTGCTGCAACTGGATGCCGAGGTGGTGAGTGACCCCGTTTATGCCGGTTGTGGCAGACCGAAAAAGGGGGAAGCACCGGTCAGCTACCAGTTTCACATCAGTGGTGTGGCGGCAACCAGCTTGGCGCAAGTTGAAGCGGCTCGCAACCAGACCGGGGTGTTCATCCTGGCGACCAATGACCACAGCGACACGCTGACCATGGCCGAACTGTTGGCCACCTATAAGGCACAGCAGAATGTCGAGCGAGGCTTTCGTTTTCTCAAGAGCCCGGAATTTTTAACCTCCTCACTGTACCTGAAAAAACCGGAACGAATTGAAGCGTTGCTGATGGTGATGACCTGTAGCCTGATGATTTATGCGGCCCTGGAGCACCGGATCCGGCAGGGGTTAGTGGCGCAGAACCGCAGTGTGGCAGATATGAAAAAGAAGCCGACCCAGCAGCCAACCGCCCGTTGGATCTTTTTGCGCTTTGGTGGCATCCATGAGTATCGACTGGGAGAAGCCCCGCCTCAGATAACGGAGCTAACAGGAGACCAGCAGATCATTTTGGAGGTATTGGGTGAACGCTACCGACAAATTTATTCCTAAATCAGGTGCGGAATGTAGG